>CAYLVC010000124.1:6462-8029 GCA_964387005.1 uncultured Dehalococcoidales bacterium
ATGGTCTCGTTAGCCAGTTTGCTGGCAGTGCTTCCTACAACGTTGGTAATAGCCAGCACTTTTGATTTGCCCTCTTTTGCCCTGCGCAAGGCCTTCAGAGTATCTGCTGTTTCTCCTGATTGAGTAATACCTATTACGGTTGAGCTCATTTGATGGTTGTAGGAATAGTTGAACTCCGAAGCCATTTCAGTCCGTACGGTGTAGTCCAAAAGCCGTTCATACAGATATTTTCCAACCATTGCCGCATTAAAGGATGATCCGCAGGCTACTAACATTATGCTGCCCGGCGCTTCGTTTTTTTCTGGCAATCCGAGGGCAACCCCGGGTTTGGCCATATACTCCGCGATTGTATCCCGTATCACATGCGGCTGCTCGTGAATTTCCTTCAGCATGAAATGCTCATATCCGCCTTTTTGGGACTGCTCAGCATTCCACTGAATTCTCTGGACCGGTCTTTCTACCGGTTGGCCTTTGTGTATAATTTCCACATTCCGGGAACTAATAATACCGCAATCTTCTTCCTCAAGATAAATGACCCTGTTGGTATATTCCAGCAGAGCAGGAACATCCGAAGCTATAAAGTTTTCCCGGTCGCCTATTCCCAGGATAAGCGGGCTGTCTTTACGGGCAAATACAAGCCCGTTGTATCCTTCGGCCATAACGATGACGGAATATGAACCTTCCAGTTCTTTCAGGGCCGCAAACACTGCCGCCGGCAGATCGTCTTTAAGATATTTTTCTACCAGATGAGGAATAACTTCAGTATCCGTTTCAGACAGGAATTTGTGCCCTTCGTTTTCCAGGCGGGATTTCAATTTCAGATAGTTGGTAATAACACCGTTATGGACGACGCTGATTTTACCTTTGCAGTCGCAATGCGGGTGCGCATTTACGCGGTTGGGGGGTCCGTGGGTAGCCCACCGGGTATGACCAACTCCTATGTTGGCATTGCTGACCGGTTGGATGCTGTAAAGTGCACCCACCCTGACTGCATCCTTGTAGACTTTGATTTCAGGGTTAGCCAGTGCTATTCCACAGGAATCATATCCCCTGTATTCAAGTTTCTCCAAACATTTTATCAGAATGGACTGGGCAGGCCTTTCTCCGGTATACCCTACAATCCCGCACATACTTAAACTACCAGACTTCTATCGGGAATGTTTTCCCGAATCTGTTTCAAGGCGCCGATAGCACAATAGTTGCCGATGATGCTGCCTGCCTTAACATTGACCATATTTCCTATCCGGCAGCTTTTTCCTATGATTGCCCCGAGCAGCAGCCTGCTGTATTCATCATCTATTTTCACTTCAGCATTTTCACTACAGGCGCTGAAATGAGAGCCGATTACACATCCCTGGTCTATCACCGAATCCTGGATGGTGGAATGACTGCCGATTTGCACATCATCCAACACCACGCTATTTTTTATCTCGGTGAAATTGGATATTGTGACATTATCTCCGATACTGGTTGAGGGCAAAATACAAACATTGGGCCCTATTTCACAACCGCTTCCTATTGCTGCCGGCCCTATAATATAGGTATTCGATCTTATCAAGGTATCCTG
>CAYLVC010000125.1:0-8007 GCA_964387005.1 uncultured Dehalococcoidales bacterium
TAACTATCCAGTACATAATCCGCCCCTATTTGGTCGCAGGCGGCCGGATTGGTGCGGCAGGCCTGGCCACCCAGTATTACCTTAAAGTTAAGAGTATATTTGTTTTCTGCTATCATTTTAACGGTGTTCCTGCCTGCCAGCAGGTTGTAGCAGTTGGTAATGCTGATTGCCACATATTCCGGACCGAAATACTTGATCCCGTTAAGGATATCCCTTTGAGGGGTATTGGCACCAATAAACATGACTCTAAAGCCACAAAGAGTAAAATAGTCAGCCACCATGCGTGGTCCGATCTCATGCCACTCTTCAGTCGGGCATACCACAACGACCCTGCCTTTCAGGGGTGAAACATATTTGTGGTCTCTTTCTCTAATAACATAAGGGTAGCAGCATTCGATAATTGTTCGAACGATGGAAGTCCTTACATGTTCCTGCCAGATACAGTCATCACTCATTCCACCTTTACATAAATCTTCATACTGGACAGGCGTTAAGATTTCTCTGTATAGCGTCAGGATATCAATCTCATTACCGGCCAGTCTATCGAGAATATACATAATACATTGTTCTCTATCCAGCCGGTCAAGCATTTCTTTAAATTCGAGATAGAACGGGTGCATATTTCACCTCTTAATAATAATATATACGAAAATGCTTCTTCATGGGTATGAAAAACATCGTCTTTCAGGTTTAATAACTGGATAACCCAGCCCACCAGTCTCTACCCGTTTCTGTACCCTCTTGAATCCAGAAGCTTCAAGGTATATGATTTTAGCGAAAGATGAAAAAATCAAAATCACGAAATTCAAGACCATGGTGGTCCAGGCTGCTGACATTATTTGTAGCCAGCTTACTCATGCTTCTGGCAATTGTCGGGATTATTTACTGGCAATGGGCTAGTATCACATCCTGGATCGGAAACACCACAGCCGGCATTTTTCAGCTTTTCGGCTGGGGGATGGTACTGGTTGTGCTGGGCGTTGTGGTATTACTGGAAGTAGGACTGACAAAACCTATCGTACTTTTAAACTACTGGAACAGGTGGATGGGAATGTGTATTCTCCTGGCGGCAGTCTGGGGAATACTGGCATTTTTCCCCGGTTCCGGTCAGCTTGAAGGCTACAGCCTGGGTGGACAGATTGGCTTGAGCATCATCGGACAGCCGGATACCACTTCAGCGATAATACGGGTGCTGATTGTACTTGTTATGATAATTGTTGGTGTTTTCTTTGTATCACCCAGAGGAGTTGCTCGGGCAATCGCAGCTTTAATCTCCAGGATTACCAGAAGGAACCACAGCATTAACGAAGGGGCAGGCGCCATTTTACCTCAAGCAACATCTACTCCGGCATTGCTCGGCCGTTCGGCAAACCGGGAGGATGACTTAAAAACAACGGTCTATCCCAGATATAAACCCGAACCAAAAGCGCCGTTATCACTTCCGGGCAGCGGTTCTAAAAACTGGCTCTGGGACCGTTTGCATACCAAACCGGAAACACCGGCAGAGGAGGTTTCGGCACAGTCTGATACCCTGGAGGGAGAGGCTTCGGCTGAAAGAACTCCGGCAACAATTGAAAACAAAACTGCCGGAATTGAGGATAAAAAAGATGCTGCCGCTTCAAATGGAAAAGTTCCGGGCAACGCCAAAGACATGAAGCAGGCCGCCCAGGAAGTATGGAAGAAATACGGTGAGGCTGCAACCGAAAAAACCGCTGATGGCTGGAAACTGCCTCCGATTGAAATACTGGACAATGCGCCTGAAATTGAGTTCAGTCAGGCTGACAACATGAAAAAGGCCAAGTTGATTGAAGATGCCCTGGCCAGCTATGGAGTAGAGGGCAAGGTGGTCCAGATCAATGTAGGGCCAACGGTAACCCAGTTCGGGGTGGAACCGGGCTGGGACCGGAAACTTAAGGAAATAAAAGAAAAGGACAAAAACGGGGATACACAGGTCAAAATTGAGGAGATCGCCAAAACTCGCGTTAAAGTGGACCGCATTACATCTCTCTCTAACGACCTTTCGCTGGCGCTGGCTGCACCCAGCATTCGCATTGAAGCCCCTGTGCCGGGTAAATCCGTCGTTGGGATCGAGGTGCCAAATACAACCATAGGCACGGTTAGTTTGCGTGGTGTAGTTGAATCCAATGTCTTCCAAAAAATGCTGGGTAAATCCAAGTTGAGCGTAGCCCTGGGTAAAGGCGCCGGAGGGGAATCGGTCGTCGGTGATTTGACCAAAATGCCGCACCTGTTAATTGCTGGCGCTACTGGCAGCGGTAAAACCGTTTGCATTCATGCCATAGTATGCTGTTTTTTGCTGCATTGTACCCCAGGCGAAGTCAGGTTTATCATGATAGATCCCAAGCGCGTAGAATTAACCTCTTATAACAGTCTGCCCCACCTGGCTTCACCGGTTATTGTAGACACCAACAAAGCCATCCTGGCCTTGCGCTGGCTAACCCAGGAAATGGACAAACGCTATCATATTCTGGCTGCCGCCAAATACCGCAACATCGAGGCTTACAACAAGGCCAAGCCATCTGAAAAAATGCCTTTTCTGGTATTAGTAATTGATGAACTGGCCGACCTTATGATGACTGCGGGAGAAGAAGTCGAACATACTCTCTGCCGTCTGGCCCAACTGGCCCGTGCCGTGGGCATCCATCTGATCGTGGCAACTCAAAGGCCGTCGGTAGACGTGGTAACCGGCTTGATTAAAGCCAATTTCCCCACACGTATCAGTTTTGCAGTCACCTCTCAGGTGGATTCGCGTACCATTCTGGACAGCGGAGGAGCGGAAAAACTGCTGGGTAAAGGAGATATGCTTTATATGCCTACAGAAGCTGCCAAGCCCAAGCGGCTGCAGGGCTGCTATGTTTCTGACCCGGAAACTGAAAGACTGGTCTATTTCTGGAACAACCAGAAAAAAGAAGAGGCTACGCAGCTTAAGATGGACGATCTGGTAGATGCCCAATCCACCCAATTAACAAAGGAACCGCCTGATCCATTGCTGGAAGAGGCCCGCAAGCTGCTCGAAGAGCATGAACATATCTCAGCCTCTTTTTTGCAGAGACACCTTCGAATCGGTTATCCCCGGGCAGCCCGCCTGATGGAGCAATTGGAAGAGGAAACGGGGATAGAACCGGAGGACGATGTTCCCCCGGAAGACGCAGAAAAACCGGAGTAAGTCCTTTGCTCCTTTTATTTTTATTTGGATCACCAGTGTTTGTTATATAATGTTTTGGACAATTGCCCGTTTCCGTATCCTCATTATCTTTATTTTGGGTCTTGAACCTGTTGATTTATCTTGCTTTGTTCATTAAGATATAGCAGGAATATTTAAGCTGGCTTATTTCAACAAAACAGGAATACAGGGGTACAAAGACAAATTGGAAAAGGTACTGACAGTTGCCTGGAAATGGACTTCATTTTTGTTATGGCTGCCATGGTTTTTTTTGACCTTACCCTGGCAGCTGAAAAAGGGATATGCCCGGTTTATCAAAGCCACAACGTTCGCTTCAATCTCCGGAGAGAGACCGGTCAAATATACCATCTGCGGGACTTACTTCGATAACCTGAACTAACATATCGCTCTTTTTCATTTTTAACCGACAGACTGTGATTTCACCTGGAACCAACAAATTTCCTTAATGTCATTCCTGGTATTTCTCCGCCGCCAGTGAATGTGTTTTACCCCTGACAGCTGAGGCAAATATCCCCGCAAAACATAATACGGCCGAAATGATAAAAGCCAGTTTAAGGCTCTCCAGGAAGCCTGCATAATTAGATGGAGCGATTTGTACTCTCCCAATAAACACGGCAAACAACAACATAGCCACACCCAGACTTAAGGCCTGCCCCAGTGTTCTCATGGTACCCAGAATACCGGAGGCCACGCCATAGGTTTTCCTGTCTACCGAACTCATTACCGCATTGGAATTGGGAGAGGAAAAGAGACCGAAACCGAATCCCAGTATTACCAGGCTGGCTATAACATAAACCAGCTGGGTACCTTCATTAAGAAATGTGAGCATAAACAGACCTGCCGTCGTTAGTGCCATCCCGCTTGATGTAATTACTCTTGGTTCAAATCTATCCGAAAGACTGCCGGCAACGGGGGAGACAATTACCTGGATTACCGGTTGAGCTATCAGTATTAGCCCGGCCTGCTCCGGTGGAAAGCCTTTGATGTACTGCAAATACAGGCTTAAGAGGAAACTGGCCGAAAAAGTGGCGCTGTAGTTGATCAGAGCTGCCAGATTAGAAAAGGCAAAGACCTTGTTTTTTCTGAAAAGCTCAATGTTAAACACCGGGTATTTTTGCTTTAACTCCCAGACTACAAATAACCCAATACCGGCAATACCAGCTAACAACAGCCAGAGCCCGACCATATTCGGCAGCTCCGAAAAGCCGAACATAACGGCTATCAAAGCCAGACTGTAGATTACTGAGCCTGTAAAATCAAATTTCTCTCCCCTTGCATCAGTCCATTCGCCTTTCAATTTCCAAACAACAGCCAATATGATAATCAGTCCGATGGCAGCGTTCAGTACAAAAATGCTTCTCCAGCCGAAAAACGAGGTCATAGCACCACCCAATAGCGGGCCAACCGATAGGCCGCTGTAGACTGCCGCCACGTTGATTCCCAGGACCCTTCCTCTTTCACCGGCTGGCATAGCGGAAGTAAGAATAGCAACACCTGTCCCGAATATCAAGGCGCTTCCCAGCCCTTGAAGTGCCCGAAATGCGATAAGCATTGTACCTGAGTTTGATGTTATACACAGCAGTGTGGCAACCGCATCTATGACAATGCCGATCAAGAATATTTTTTTTCGTCCGTAAATATCGCCTATTCTGCCAAATGGGACCAGAAAAACAGCGGAAGCCAGCAAATAGGCACTGGCAATCCAGCTTAATTCAAGTGCGTTCAAGGACAGCTCTTGATCAATAGTGGGCAAGGCGATATTAACGGATGAAAGGGTAAAAGGCGTCAAAAAAGAACTTAGAGTGGCGATAAACAGTACCGCCCTTTTATTGACCGGAGGAAGTTTCTCTTTTTGCATCATCTATTCTCTTCCGGGCAGCTTGTCATCACCAGGAGTATCGATTACTTAGCTAATAATCTCACATTTAACCAGACATAACAAACTGCCATGCTGCATCGGCGAAGGGCAGGGAGAGCACTGCTTCGAGTGTACTGTCTAGTCCCTGTGCTCAGCTTCCATGGCCGCCAGGTTACCCGGTAATCCGGCCTTGCTGCCGGCCAGTTTTTTTCTCAGATCTTTGACCAGGGGTATTATCAATGCCAGAGTTAGAAGGAAAGCCAGAGCATCACTGACAGGAAAAGCTATCCAGATTCCTTCCAGACCCAAAAACCGGCTCAATACCAGAACAGCCGGGATCAGGAAAAGGATGGTCCGGGAGATAGAGGCTACAAAAGATGGCAGGGCTTTGCCCAGGGCCACAAAAGTCATGTTACTTACACCCATAAATCCGATCAGGTACAAAAAGAAGAACACAATCTGAGCAGCATGCGAACCGAGATCAATTAGAGCCGTTTCAGAAGTAAATATACGGAAGAATACCCCGGGAAAAAAGTACAGGGCTAAAAAGGCCACCAGGCCGATAGCAGTAGCTGCGACAATAGCCATTCTCATAGCTTTCAATATTCTGTCATATCGCTTGGCGCCCCAGTTATACCCAAGGATAGGCTGTAAGCCCTGGCCTATGACCATTCCCGGCATTAAGGCAAACATAAACAACCGGCTCAGGATACCGACCGTGGATATTGCCAGATCACTCCCATATGCTTCCAGGGTTCGGTTGACGATGATATTTGAAACGCTCGAAGACAGGGTCATCGCCAGCGAAGCTACACCGATGGCCATGATAGGTTTGATGATACTGAAATCAGGAATGAGGTTTTTTAGATGTATCTTAAGATAACTGCGGCCTGAAAGGTAGTACACCAGGAAAAAGGCAGCGGAACAACTCTGGGCAATGACTGTTCCGATAGCGGCACCCCTTACTCCCATGTCCATCCAGATAATGAATACCGCATCCAGGATAATATTAAGCACTGCTCCCATGATATTGGAAATCATAGGAATACGCGTATTCCCCTGTGATACCGTTAGCGTATTGGTTGCCATGACGAAGTTATTGAAAATCATACCGCTGAAGATAATAACCATATAGTCTTTGGCGTAGGGCAGAATAGCATCTGAAGCTCCGGCCAGTCTTAGCCAGTACTCCGGATTGGAGAGTCCGACAGCGGTCATGATCAACGAGATTGCTACGTTCACCGCCATAGCATTCCCCAGGGTATGCTCCGCCCTGGGGACATTGCGCTGTCCGATCAATCTGGAGATTAAAGACGCTCCTCCCGTGCCCATCATTTGACCTAAACCCATTCCCAGCATCTGGAAAGGAAACACGATAGAAAGACCGGCGATTCCCAGGGAACCGACATAATGTCCTATAAAGATTGTATTGACCACATTATATAGCGTTACAACGAACATACCGATGAAGGAAGGGAGAGCGAGTCTTACCAGCAGGCTGCCGATTCTGTCCGTATCGAGGATAGTCTTGTTTGGGTTATGCATATTTTTGATTACACATCCTTATAAATGAAACATAATTGTGACCGAAGCAGTATTATTGCAGTCTCGATAAAATGTCCTTGAGCTTGTTGAGTGATATGGAAAGATCTCTGATTTCCTGATTTTTCAGACTGGAAATACTTTCCATAACCGAGGCCATGATTATGGATTTATGTTCATTTAGAACGCTTCGTCCATTACCGGTCAAAGAAATATTGATTATTCTTCTATCAGAGGGATCAAGAGAACGCTGTACCAGTTCAAGTTCCACCATTTTATTTACCAGTTGGGTCATTTGTGCTTTGGCGATATAAAGCCTTTCTCCTATTTCAGCCAGATGCAGCATTCCCTCGTCTTCCAGCAATATCATGATTTCAATATGAAGCGAAGTTATGCTTACAGGGAAACCTGTTGCAGTATTCCTGTTCAGTTTACTGCGAATTCGGCGAAATATCAGAGGAGGCAAAGAGAGCAGGTCTTTAGCCACTTTTTCTTGTGATGCATCAGTTGTCATCGATTGAAATATTCACCTGTATTCGTATATGGTTAATGAATTATATAGTATAGTAAATATACTATTATGGTATAGATTATAAACTATATTTACCTGATGGTCAAGATACTAAATACCATTTTATATTAGAAGTGACAACCAACATCGGCTGGATATTTCACGGGGGGAATTCGTCTTCACCATAGAAAGAGCCCCATTATGTTTAATGGGGCTCTTGTTCCAAAATGCAATCAGGGTATATTATTCCTTTTCGGTGGCTTTAGCCTCTAATGCGGCTTTTTGTTCTGCACAGATTTTTTGGGCTACAAAAGAAGGTACTTCTTCATAGCTGCTTAGTTCGAAACTATAGCGGCCCCGGCCCTGGGTTATTGATTTCAAATCAATTGCATACCTTTGTATTTCAGCCAGTGGAACTTCCGCTTCTATAGTATTATACCCACTCTCGGGCATCATTCCCATAACACGTCCGCGTTTGTTGTTCAAATCGCTCATAATATCGCCTGTATAGTTGTCGGGAACGATCACCTTAAGCTTTGCGATAGGTTCAAGAAGAACAGGGTTAGCTGAATCCATGGCCTTCTTTAAAGCTCCGGCACCTGCGATCTTGAAACAGATTTCGGATGAGTCAACGGGATGGAAACTGCCGTCGTAAACCCTGGCACGCACATCCACCACAGGAAAGCCAGCCAGTACCCCTTCATGCACAGCATCTCTAATGCCTTTTTCCACGGCGGGGATATAATTCCTGGGAATCGTTCCACCGACAACAGCATCTACAATCTCAATACCGGTACCCCTGGGCAAAGGCTCAACCTCAAGCAATACGTGCCCGTATTGACCGTGTCCACCCGTTTGCTTCTTATGCTTATATTCACCTTTGGCGGAGGAAGT
>CAYLVC010000126.1:0-1906 GCA_964387005.1 uncultured Dehalococcoidales bacterium
CCATCTTTTCTTTTTTCAACCAGTTCTGTTGTCTGCCAGCCTGTTTTAAGGATCAGCTCCACGAATGTTACAGGCGTTTCTTCCATAATGGCTGTACTCACTACCGTTTTTTCAGCAACGTCAGGCCTTACTACCTCTTTTATGGATTTGCCTTCAACCTCATCCTGCCGCCAGCCGAATATCTTTTCCGCACCTTTGTTCCAGGTAAGTATCCTGGATTCCAGGTCAGTGGAAATGATGGAATCCGAGACCTGGTCAATCAACATGGCCTGGTACTTGATCTGCTCCAGTGCCTTTTTGCGTTGCGTGATATCCCGTATTACTTCCTGGAAGTATCCCTGGGTCAGGGGTGAAACGGAGACTTCGATTTGTATGCGGCTGCCGTCCTTGCGCAGCGCCTGTCGTTCATAATTCAGGGCTTCATTGGCCAGGACACGGTTTAGCCGCTCTGTGCCAAGATGACGTTCCTCCGGAAGATAGGTCTCGTAGAATAACAACCCTTCCAGTTCCTGCTGGCTATAACCGAACATTTTACAGGCTGCCGGATTGGCCATAACCACGTACCCTTTTACATCCATCCTGAGAATGGCATCCTGGGAGAGCTCGATCAGCTGGCGGTAGCGCTGTTCGCTTTCGTTGCGGGCTTCCTCGGCCTTCCAGCGATCCAGGATATTCCAGCCCGAATCCATAATAAGAGTCAGTTGCTGAATATCCATCTGGTCGTAGTTGCCTTCCTTATTGGCTACGCTGACCACGGCAACAATTTCCTGACTACGGGACACAGGGATTAAGAGGCATTTGTCAATTGTATAGGGTCCCTCAGGGTATCCGTTTAACATCAAAGAAGGACTCTGTCTCTGATTCACCATAAGAGATTTACCCTGCCGGATGACCTCTCCCAACAGGCCACTTTGCTCCATTTTAAAAGTGCCGCGCCTGGTTTTCGAGGTGCGAATATTCATCAGGTCCCTGGACCAGGAGACAAGTGAAAACTCCCGCCGGTCCTCAGAGTAGAGATAAAGAAAACCGATCTTGCTGCCGGTTAACTTGATCACTTCCTCAAGGACAAAATACAGCAGATCGCGAGAGTGTCCGGTTTTAAACTGGGCTATCCTGACCAGGCTTTCCAGGCGGGTCTGATTGCGTTTCCGCATGGTTTCCACCTGTTTGCGCTCCGAGATGTCTCTAACCACGGTCAATATTGCTTTTTGCTTTTCATATTCGATGTACTGGCTGGACACCTCTACGGGAACATGGTGGCCTTCCCGGGTGATGATTTCAGACTCGGTGATCTGGAAACCTGCCGGGATAGCATCCTGATCACGGCCGGCCAGATACAGCAGGCTTTCCGGCGCCTTAACATTCGAGTTCAGCTTCAGGAATTCCTGACGCGGATATCCCCAGAGTTTGCAGGCTGAATCATTTATTTCCAGGAACCTGTTTTGAGTATCAACAATGTAAATTGCATCCTTGACGCTGTTAAAAATCGCCTGATAACGGTTTCTCGACTCCTGTAAAGCCACCTCTACCAGGCGGCGTTCGGTAAAATCAACCAGGGTGCCCAGGGTAGCCCTTCCACCCTCGTAGGGTATTGAAATAACGGTCTCCGTGACCCAGCGCACTTCGCCGCCTTTACGGATTATCCTGAATTCATAAGTTGAAGGTTTGTTGGCCTTAAGCATCCTGACAGCGCTTCTCTGTACGTACTGCCTGTCCTGAGGATGAACCAAATCCAGTGGATTTTTCCCCAGCAACTCATACTCCGAGTATTCAGTCATAGCCAGAAAACTGGGATTGGCGAAGCGGACGACCCCGTGCTGTACAATGTAAATCGGCGCAGGTGAGTTCAGAATGATAAAGCTATTGGCTTTTTCCATTTCTTTGCGCTGAGAAATATCCCGGAAAA
>CAYLVC010000126.1:2006-4135 GCA_964387005.1 uncultured Dehalococcoidales bacterium
GAAACCACCTCGAAGGGACTAAACGGCTTGCTGATAAAACTATCGGCTCCGGAACTCAGGGCTTTTTCCCTGTCAATCTCGCTGCCTTTAGCCGACAGTATGATAATATGGGTATTCTTCAAGTCCGGCATTTGCCGGATGGCCTCACACACCTCATAACCGTTTTTTTTGGGCATCATGATATCCAGAAAAATCAGGTCCGGCTTGTTTTCGATGGCTTTGCAGAGGGCTTCTTCTCCATTTTCCGCCGTAAAAACTTCGTATCCTTCCCTGGACATGACAAAGGCTAAAGACCTGATCAGATGGGGTTCGTCATCCACTATCAACACCCGTTTTATGCCCATATCCACCCCCCTTGCAATCATGGCTATCAAGAAAAGTACCAAAACACAAAAATGTCTTTACCTGTTCTTTTGTTCACCCTCGGTTCAAATTCAGGATTAGCGGCTTATAACCATCTTGAAATCGTAATTCAGACCGTCCGGGTTTTCCGCGCCGCCCGGGTCTTCATCGATCATGGCGATACGGACATCGCTGAACACTCCCTCTTTCGTCAGAGTACCGGCATAGTTAATAATATCCTGCCGTCCGGCAGCTCTTCCCTCAATTTCTATTTCTATGGCAGTGGAGTTAAACCGGCTGAAAGACGCCTTGGGCGGTAAACTGCTCACAGTGAATTCGAACAGTGATGATATTTCGCCCCTGCCGGCAATCAGTTCCCGCTCTTTCCGTAATATTGATGTCTCTGCCGTCAACTCATTAATCCGTCCCTGGATTTCAACCGCCTGGTCCAGTGAAAGCCGGCTCAGTCTTAAACTGCGTGTCACCCCATCCGCCTCTGCCTGAAGTCTTCCGGTCTCAGCGGCAGCCTGGCTGCGCAGCTGCAAGAGCAAAATAATCAGTGCTAGAGCCAGTACGACAGCTGCATACGGCAATAATTTTTGCAGCGAAACAGGTCGGGTCAGGACTCTTTTTCGCCCGTTAAGCGGATTGATGCTGATATCGGTGTAACTATCGGTGGTATTTTTGACAGGACTGGTACGGGCGTTGTTTTTCAGGATCAAGCCCAGATTAGCGGCATAAAGGCCCGGGGAAAAATTCCCTGGAATCTTTGCCGGCAAGTCGATCTTTCGACCGGGCCTTCCCAGTCTTTCCAGAATAAAACCGGCAGTCGCAGGATCATCGGCCAGAGACCCGGTCAGAATAACAGGAAAATCAGTTGAAATCTGGCTCTCTTTGTGTGTCAGGTTAAAAAAATCAATAGTCCGGTTAAGCTCGTCCTTTAACTGTAGAACATTATCTTCAAGGTTGGCTGATTTACTCTTGGGGGCCACGGTGTGTAAGGTAACAGGCAGTCCCCTGGAAATAATCGCAATATCAAACCAGTCAGGTTCAAACTCAACAATCACGGCATCCGGTTGATTCACGGTCCTGGAGAGGGCCAGCGACTTGATATCCACCTGTACCGTGTTAATTCTCGCCAGAGTCATGGTTTGCACCAGGGCATCGATCAGCACACGGGGTATACCCAGGACAAAGACACTGATCTCTTTACCCGTATCAGAAAACACCTGCCAGTCAATATACAGCTCATCCAGGGATACTTTCATCTCCTTCCGGGTAGCCCTTTCAATGGCTTCCCGCTGCCGGCCTGCTTTGAATGACGGCAATACCAGTATCCGGTAAGTAAAAGAAATACCCGTAATACTCACGACAACCTCGCTGCGGGGCAGGTCCAATGAGGTGAACAGGTCATCAATTATCCCTGAGAGGGCCTTCGGATCCAGAATATGGCCGTCTTTTACCAGCCCGGCGGGAAGAGAAAGGTTTTCCCATTTTTCCGGAATGTTTTTCCTGGCTGAAACAATTTTAATATATTGATTGCTCAAAATAACTGATACGGGCATTACGACTCCTTAGCCGGCAGCTTCCGCACTGACAACCAGAGACAGGTTCAATTTCACGGAAATTTCTGCATCATTTCCATCAGCGGGCCGATCGGTGCGTATGACAGTCATTTCCTCAACCACCAGTTCCGGAAATAACTGCCGGTTTTCCAGGTCATAAAGGAAACCGATAAAGTCAGATTGGACGCCCGCGACCGTCATCTCAACAGGGAGCATTCTGTA
>CAYLVC010000126.1:4235-7975 GCA_964387005.1 uncultured Dehalococcoidales bacterium
TCTGTTCCCTCCAATAACCTATCACCAGATAGACCAGGACCAGCATCAGACAAAGAGCCAGTACTAAAAACATTTGCCTGGTACGCGTCAAATCTCAGCTTCCCCTTACAATCATTCCTCCGGCTGACAAAAAGACTTCAGCCGGAGGCGTCCGGCACCTAGGACTTTGAATTTTGTTTGTATACCAGGAACAGCACTGCCAGGTTAACAATGGCGATAACGGCCAGCAAAACATTGGTCAGACCTACCGAATCAAATGACATTTCTACTTTCCTCCCGATCAATTATTTCCACTTTTATCTTTCCACATTCCAGGAGATTATGGTTGAAGCTCCGTTATCAACGATGACCCTGCTTGTGATCGTTGTATTTCCCGCTTCAGATACTATCTGATAGGTATCAACAGTACCGCCGGAGGCGATCTCTATGGTTTTAACATAGTCTTGATTCCCCGTTCCTCCCCGGTAGGCTATGGCAAAGATGGAGCCCGCGATGTTGATTATGCAGGGTTGATATCCATTGGAAGTATCAAACTCATAAGTATCTATTGCCGTCTGGTTGATAGTCCCGCTGGAAGATATCTCCAGTGTCTTCAAAAAGCCATCGTTAGAAGCCCCGCGATATACTACCGCGTAGACATTATCAGAAACAAATATTATATCAGGCTCGTAGCCGGCAGCGCTATCGAATCCAAAGGTGGCGATCGCAGGACTGGATATAATTCCTCCGGAAGAAATGGCGACAGTGGCAATACAGCCATACCTGGAAGCGCCGCTGTAGACAATGGCGTAGATATTGCCCGAAGTATTCAGAATCCTGGGAGTATAACCAGCGGTGTTGTCAAAGACCAGGCTGCTGATAATACTTCCACCGATTTGCCCGTTTCCATCCACCTCAAAGGTGACCAGATTGCCCCTGTTGGATGCCCCCCGGAAGGCAACGGCGTAATAGCTGCCGGAGACATTAATCAAAAAAGGCTCATAGCACGTACTGGAAAAGACCATGGTGCTTAACCAGGTTGATAGAATTGCCCCGCCCGTGGATATTTCCAGTGTTTTGGCATAGCCTTTGCTGGAAGACCCTCTGTAGACCACTAAATAGCAATTGCCGGAGATGTGTATTATGCGCGGTTCATAGGTGTTTGAGTTATTAAATACCGACTGGTTTATAAGGGCATCACTTATATTACCGTCCGAGGCGATTTGCAGGGTTGCTACGTAACCCTTATTGGAAGATCCCCGGTAAACCACAGCATAAATCCCGCCTGAAATATTGACCAGATCCGGGTTATAGCCCGTATTGCTTATATTGATGCTGTCTATTATGGACTGGGAAATTATACCGCCGGACGATATGGCCATGGTTTTAAGAACGATCATGTTGGAAGAATTCCGGTAAACCACGGCATAGATGCCGGTTGAGACATTAACTATCACCGGATTATTGCCGCCGGTATCAAACTGGAGACTGCTGATGATGGAAGGGGTGATTGTCCCGCCGGGATCCCCTTCGCCGGAGTCACCTGATATCCTGGTAGCGGTGATAGAGGGAGAAATACCATTGACCTGGTGTGGCAGAATACCGCCGGAACTGTCACCCTCATCAGGAATCTGTGAAGCCAGATCGTCCTCGATCAATTTCCAGATCATATATTCCACACCTGCCTCAGCAGAATATGTCTCCTCCATTGTCTCTTTATATCCGGCAGACCCGATTGCATTCGTACTGGCATGTGCCAGGAAAGGCGCTGTAACCAGCGTGCCGATAGCCAGCACCGCCAGCACTATCGGCAAGGCTATACCGCTTTCCCCGGACAATCGTCTGAAGGCTCTACTGCATCTCAGGCCGCAGGTAGACCCTGGAGGTCTTATGTTCACTGACATCCGTCCTTCCCAAAATGGTTGAAGTCATATCCATCGTAACCAGTCTTGAATTTACCATGAAACTTAAGCTGGTAACATTGCGTGCCAGAATTAAAGTCGAAGCACCCTCGACACGCTGCAGGGTTTTACCTGTTAAAGAATAGGTTACCGTCTCACTTTCAGGAATAGTAAGTACCAGCGAAGCACCACCGGCAGCATCCACCGCCATCTGCCCGTCATAATTCAGCCAGTAGTCCGCATTCTGCATCTCGTGTATTACACTGAGCCGGTCATTGCCGTACCCGCTGACCGTGGTCAACTGGTACATCACCGTACCCACTATCACGAAAATGAGTCCGCTTATGGCGGTAGTGATCAACAGCTCCACCAGGGTATACCCCTGTTCCTTCTTCATCAGCGGTCCACCCTGTACCCTTCAAGGGAATATACCGTGTTTCCTTCAAATAGAACATTAACCGTCACTTTTTGAATACTGGTCTTGCTATAAAGATCAGGGTCGGCAACAATATCCAGATCATATCCCTCCGGCGTATTGATCTTGTTGTATTCCGCACCGGTCAGTTTATAGTCTGCCGCCTTGATAGTTTCCATCTGGGAACGGGCCAGTCCCCGGGCCAGTGCATCGTCGTCCAGATTCCTTACCGCCAGGCTGCCTGCCGAAAGGGCCATTACAAAGGTTGAAACACTCACGCCCAGGATAGCAATAGCCACCAGGGTTTCCACCAGGGTCATTCCCTGCTCTCCGTTTAAACGCTGTATAATCGTTCTTTTCAGGCGCTGAAAGCTCTTTTTCATATTTCTTTTTTTCTTAACGGACGTTGCTTATGACGGTGTAAATCGGCAATACCATGGAGACCATTATAAAAGCAATACCAACGCCGATCGCCAGCGTCAGGCCAGGTTCTATCAAACCGATCAGCGACTGGATTTTTTTATCCGTATGTTCCTGATAATAGGCAGCCAGTGTTTCCAGGGAGGTGTCCAGGGTGCCTGTTTGCTCTCCCACGGTGATCATTCTGACCATCATACGCGGAAAGACTTCATCTGCGTTCATCGGTTTGGCCAGGCCTTCTCCCTGCATAAGTCTTTCCTTGACTCTGGAAAAAGACTGGAATACGACCCGGTTGCCGCTCAATGACTGAAGGGCGATATCCATGATACCCGGCAGGGGGATGCCGGCTGAGAGCAGCATGGACACCGTCCGGCAAAAATGCCCCATGTTATGTCCTGTTATTATTGAACCCAACACAGGAAGCCTGAGTAAAAACCGGTCAATCGCCAGCCTGCCGGACGGTATACGATAGAGCAATACGACAATCAAGATTATCATGATAATGGCGATGATGATCTGGAACTTGTAGTCCAGGATGAAATTCAACAATGCCAGAGCGAATACGGTAATGGAGGGCAAATCGGCCTGAAACGAGGAAAACAGCTTTATCATGGGGGGCAGTACCGTAGTTATCAGTAATATTACAACCCCGATTGCCAGCAAGATTACAAAGGCGGGGTAGGCCAGGGCGCGCTGGATTTTGGCTTTTATTCTTGAACGGTTTTCCATGTAGGCGGCGATCTGGTTCAGGCCTTTTTCCAGGCTGCCGGACTTCTCACTGCTCTGGATTACCTGCCAGTAAGATTGCGGGAAAACAGCGGGATAGCTCCGAAAGGCCTGGGACAGCGAGTTACCGCTTTCCAGTTTTTCAATCAGTCCCCTGACGACCTCTTTAAGAGCTGACTTCTCAGCCTGGTCATGCAGCAGTTCCAGGGCGGTGCGCAACGATGTTCCAGCCTCGATGAAGGAGGCCAGCTGGCGGGAGAAATCGATGACATCGGCAGTTTTCACGCCATAGAGCGAGG
>CAYLVC010000127.1:0-7969 GCA_964387005.1 uncultured Dehalococcoidales bacterium
TCGGCTGCCAGATAGGCGCTTTTAAGAGAGTTATATAATCCCTCACCCGTTAACGGATCAATTAACCCTGCAGCGTCACCTAATAATAGAACCCGCTCATTATTCAGCAGGGTTTTTGGTTTACGAACGGGCATTAAGTGTCCGCGAAGAAGCTGTTTGTCGTTATCCACCAGTTGATATGCCCGTATCAGTTTAAGGGTATAAGGTTTAAGCATTTTTGCTTCTTTGAAAGAGGAGGCTGCACCAACGCTTACTCCTGACTTCTTGGGGAAAATCCAGGCATACCCACCATGAATTCCCCAGTCCAGTCCTACCAGCCCGGCCCATTGTTCGAGGCGCTCCCGGCTGGTTTTAAGCTTACCGTTAAATCCCAGACCATACTCAAAACCCCTGCGCAGCTCCAGGGAACGGACTACAGCACTGTTGGCTCCGTCAGCACCCACAAGAACCGGAGTACAAAAAGAACCGGTCGAAGTATGCACCATTACATGGTCTTTATTGCATTTTATTTCCCTGACTTCTACTCCCTCTTCCAGGCAAACGCCCGCTTCCCGGGCTCTCACAGCCGCTAATTTATCAAATGTCTCCCTTTGTACCATGTAGACCAGGGGCTGAGAATAAGTCCTGACTCTGCGGGGTGCAAGATGATAGCTGATTCTGACACCAAAGATAGTGTCCTCAATGCTTTCACTGAAGTCGAAAGGTATCAAAGATGCGGCTCTGACAGTGATCCCGCCTGCACATACTTTGTCTCTGGGAAACCTGGCTTTTTCCAGCAGCAGCACGCTCAGTCCTTTCCTGGCCAGCAAAAAGGACAATACCGATCCGGAAGGTCCGGCTCCAACCACAGTAACATCAAAACGCCTGTATTCTGCAATATCCATAACATTAATTATCCCGGGACGGCAACCGGTAATTTTTTCTCTGTTATAAGCGGATTATAACGTTAAACAGGCTTCAATAGAAAGCCAAAAAGCCTTCTCTTCTGCCGGCAGGCTATTTTCGACATATCGGGGGTCCCACTCATCGCCGCTGACATCATCTCCGACTACCAGATACTGGCCGAAAGTGGCGTCCCTGAATCTGGCCACGGCAGCCAGGGCTGAGCATTCCATCTCAACCGTCAGGCAGCCTTCATTCTTTCGCCGGGCAATCCTGGCTTTCGTTTCCCTGAAGAAAGCATCAGTAGTCCAGGTCTTCCCTGTCCTGTATTCCAGGTGATGACCGTCAAGGACAGCCTGAAGACTGGCTGTAACAGCGGGTTCTATTTCGATGCATCTCGAGGGTGATTGGTAATGATAAGAAGTACCTTCATCCCTGACAGCCGCATCAGGTATTACCAGTGATCCCCATTTTAGTTCAGGATCAAGAACACCTGCCGATCCACAGGCCACGAACTTACGGCAGCCCATGGGTATCAGGCGTTCCATTGTACCAACTGCAAACGGCGCGCCTAGGCCGGGGTGGACCACCGTCAGAGGCACACCTTGGTAGACAAGAATGAAAACATCCAGGGGAACAAAGGGCGTCTTGAAGCTGTAAACCGGCTTGAGCCTGCCGTTGCTCTTCAGTTTGTCGATCACTGTGCTGTACATGGGCAGTACACAATGAACAGGTAATTCTATGTCATGCCTGCGCCTGGCCGGTTCGATCAGCGCCTGACGCTCCGCATCGAACTCCATTAGAGGTACCGGCTGAAGATCAGGCATTACTGGATTCCTCCAGCCTTTTCTCCACACGGGTAATGATGAAGGTCAGCAGGCGGTTGGGCTGTTGAGATGGCTCCAGGTCTGTATACGGGCTGGGTGACTCCACGTGGTATTTCCCATCCACGGCTTTCCTGCGGACAAATTCAAGCATATTGTAAAAACTGGCCTTTTTAAAAGAATAAGGGTAGAGTGAAACGGCATCCAGAACACGCAAAATCCCGTAACGTGTGGCAGGGTATTGCAATGCCCGGTAGCGGCGCCCAACTCCGAAATAAACGATTTGTACGCCTGAATTTCTCATATCCCAGTGTTTCAGAAGAAGATCGATCGCCCCGTTAAAACGGGGGTCTTCACGGTATTCCGGGTATTGTCCCAGTAAAAGCAATATATTCAAATTCTCCTGTGGACAGGAAGGTTCATGCTGCAGCGGGGCGCCGATATCATGATTCGGATTGCAGTACCAGCCGCCGTCCAGGCGCTGTGAATTCAGCATGAGTTGAATATATTTTTGCACATGGGGATTATCTTGAAAGCCAACACGGGCAATCGCAGAGAGCAGAATGGCTGATTTGCAATGATATCCTGGTTCCATCCCGTATTCGGTGATATAGGTGCCTTTGGAGGATTGAGTACCCAGGAACTCTTCAATCTCACCGGTTAAATCCAGTTCAGCGGCTGTCAGCCCCAGATCAGCCAGAAAAAACAGGTCCCAATAGGGGTTTTCGTATTCATCAGAATACATGCAACCGCTCCGGATAGCGGGAATCCCGCTGCGCCTGTCCTTCAACCTGTTGATGATTTCGATGATTTGGCTGTCCTGCAGCACGGGCCGTACGTCAGGCCTTTCGTCTTTGAATTGAAGGGCTGCGGCATACTTTAACCAGGCAGGGCCTTCCATCAACCAGTTAACGACTTGTTTATCCATTTCATCCGTCTTTCTTTTACTGCCGGTAAAATTGCGACTTTTTTCGAATGGCCGTTTTTTGAAATGATCAGCAATGTAATAAAACTCGCCTTGAAAAACAAATAGCCACGAGCATTGCCCGCGGCTATAATCTGATTCAGGTCTTTTTACCGGTAATCTGAAAACAATATTTCCTCATCCCATTCTCAGCTTATCTTGAGAACGATAGCGACAACCCGCCGGTCAATGACTGAAAAGGGATTTTTTCACACCTTGGCAGATAATTCGGGCTAATCCAGCCTGGTATATTTCCATCCCAGGGATTCTTGCTGCCAGACCAGCTGGTTGCACCTTACACAGAAGAACTGGTTCTTGCTGTTGACCTTTTGCAATTTCACTCTGGAAAGTTTCTGGCACTTGGGACAATACACTTTTTTCAGGGTTAAATTAACCAATTGGACAAAACCTCTCTTTTTATTAGTTATTTTCATGACAACCATTCTGGCATCACGCTTACTTATTATATGACTTTGTTGCCCTGCCGCGCAATCATAACGGGTTCTCCTGTATTATCAACGGACATGGCAGCAAGTTACTCATCTGATTCGAGGGTTTAATGGTCTTTTAACAAATCTTCGATTTCTTTGACGATATTTTGACTGATTGGTTTGTGTTGTTGAGGTTTTCCTTTACGGTATTCTTCTTCCAGCATCTTCAAATGTGCCTGAAGTTCCGGTTTCTGAGCGATGGCCTGTTCTATCTGGGAGTAAAGGTATTCGCTGTCCTTCCGGGCATCCGTCAGGTCGGCATCGATACCCAGTATGCTGTTCAGTTTGAGCAAAAGGCTGTATGCAGCGATGAAATTCATCACCTGGATATAATGAGGAGTGTAGGCCCAAAGGCTGATGGCCGGTAGTTCTCTTTTCGCAGCTTCCACCATCAGAAGGGTATATATGCTGGAAGGACCTTTATATGTGACCGGCTCTATACCCTGCCCTTTAATCTCGTCTATCAGACTTGCCTGGTTGACCACTCCGGCGATGTGGGTAGGGACGGTATGCGGAATAGCGCCGAAAGAGCCGCCGATAGCAATGATTTTTTCCACCCTGCACTCCCGCACAAAATCCAGTATCAATTTGATGTACCTTACCCATTTTTGTTCCGGCTCAGGACCTGAGGCTATGATAAGGTCATGTTCCCCCAGGGGATCTCGGTAATAGCTGAAATTGGTGGTAACGATATTTACGGACTTAATCAGGCCGGTTTCTATATCGGCTACGGGGCGTCTGTTTTCATTGCCTGAAGACTGGTAAATGTAGAATTCGTCAGGTATGACCTCGGCGAACACTTTGGCTTTGAGCCTTCCTATCAGATACCAGGCGACTGCTGAAGTAACCTGTCCGGCGTTAGCCCAGCCGTCAAACGCTATAAGGAGGAAAGGTCTGGCCAATCCAGGCCTTTCATGCCAGATGATGTTTTCATTTTCCATCACAACCTCTTTTCTGGATTGCTTACCAGGCTTCTCAGCTCATTCACCGCCGGGGGTAAAACCAGCCCGATTCGTTCCTGAAAACGCAGGTGAGCCTGATCATCCAGGGGAGTATCGCCCTGGTTGATAATTACCAGGCGGGCTCCTCCCTCCAGCGCTATCCTGGGCATATCCGCCGCAGGAGTTACTACCAGGCTGGAACCAACGACCACAAACAAATCGCAATCTCGGGAATGCTGGATTGCCCTGTTCAGGTCATTCTGGGGAAGAGATTGCCCGAAATCGACCACACTGGGTTTCATCCTTCCACCGCATTGCGGACATTTTGTTGTGTCATCAAAATTGTCCATACAGAATTCACACAGCTCGCAGCGGACTCTGGTCATGTTCCCGTGCAATTCCGCCAGCAGTTCCAGTCGGATGCCGGATTTCAAATGCAGGTTATCGACATTCTGAGAGATCAGAAAAAAGAGTCTATTGAGGTTTTGTATTCCTACGATCGCTTTGTGGCTGTCGTTGGGTTCGGCTTCAGGCCATTTCGCCGTAGAAGGATTCGGAAGGCCTTTGGCTTTCCTTGTCCAGAGACCGTCCGGCCCTCTGAAATCGGGTATCCCGGAATCAGTACTGATTCCGGCGCCGGTGAAGATTACCATTCGGCTGGACTGATACATCCAGTCGGCCAGTTCTTTTATCTTTCTTTCCAGGTCAGTCATCGACCCAGCCTTAAAACCAGATATTCTTTTTTACAAACTCAAAATTTTTACTGACCGCTTCCTTCCCCTGTATCACACCGGGATGTTCATAGGGGTGCCCGCATAGCAGGTATTCCACATCCAGCTTTGAAAGCAGATCAATACTGCTTTTCAGCAAAGCTGGATTGCCGCCGGGAAGATCCACCCTGCCCGTATTACGGTAAAATATAACATCTCCAACAGCCAGTGCTTTCCGGGCAGGCCAGTAAAAGGATACTTCACCTGGAGAATGCCCCGGAGTGCGGTAAACCTCAATCCCCGTCTGGAGTGAACCAGCAGGCTTTAGTTCCCCTTCTTCCAGATTAATATCCACTGTTCCCAGGCCAAAACTCCGATATGCAGGGATATCGTCCTTATGTAAAGCTATCGCGGCGCCGCTTTTTTCTTTAAATATCCTGGCTGCCTCAACATGATCGGGATGAGCATGAGTCAGCGCCACCAGGCCGATGTCCCCGATGTTGATGCCGTCTTTTTCGATTTCTTTGATTAACATCTCGCAGGCCGGCTCATGGAGATAGGGCGTAATTATGTGTCCCGGATCGATAATAATATGCTTCCCGCCACCTAAAACCGAGCCAAAGATAAAGGTATTACAGTTGTTATCGTCCCCCTGCCAGACATAGGCATACAGGTTATCCGTTAGTTTCATCTTCTCTCTCCATGTTAATCAATAACTAAATCATATCTTAAAGCGCTCTTTTTCTCAATTGGTATGTGTACTTGATCAAAAGCAGTTACAGTCATATTCGATCTTGAATATTTCCAGGCCAAATCGAGACTGACACTTGCCCGGATGCCGGAGCATATTATAAAATAGTTATGTATATCAGGAGGTGAATTTACTATATGCCTATTTATGAATATGAATGCAGTGAATGCAGCTGGCGCTTTGAGAAAAAACAGCGTTTTCATGATGAACCGGTTGCTGAATGCCCAAGGTGTCAGTCAAAATCCAAAAGAATTATGGTGCCTTCTCAAATTATTTTCAAAGGCAGCGGGTTTTACGTCAATGATTACCCTAAAAGTTCAAGCGGAGGAAGTACCTCTAAACCCGGCCTCGGCAAGAAACCAGCCGACAATGTAACAGGGTCAGAGGTCAGTCAAAAAACAGAAAGCAGTCCCACACAGCCGGCGCCGGCTGTGGATAAAAAATAACAGGACTCAGACGACTTTGAAAGCACTCCTGCAGAGGGTTTCCAGGGCATCGGTTACAGTCGGCGAGGAGAACACAGGCAGCATTGGAGCCGGCCTCGTTGTTTTGTTGGGAGTGGCCAGAGAAGACACTGCACTGGATACGCAATACCTGGCACAAAAAACGCTGGGATTGCGTATCTTTTCTGACCCGGAAGGAAAGTTTAACCTCTCCGTAATGGATATCAGGGGTGAATTGCTGATTATCAGCCAGTTTACTCTTCTGGCAGATGCCCGCAAAGGACGCCGCCCCGGTTTTACTGATGCAGCCCCTCCGGAAATAGCTGAAAGTCTTTTTAACCGGTTTGTAGATCTGGTCAAATGCAGCGGACTAAAAGTGGCAACCGGAAGATTCCAGACACACATGCTGGTTGAAATTCACAATGACGGACCTGTTACCCTGATGCTTGACAGCCGGGATAAACCTGAAAATTACTCCGCTTCCTCTTCGTTTTTGAGCTTTTTATCACAGGAAAACAGTAAAATTTAACCGGCCGGTTCATTGCAGCCTGAATGTCCGGGTCTCCAGTTCAAGGCTGATATCCAGCGAATTGTATGAATGAGTCAATGCCCCCACCGAGATGAAGTCTACGCCCGTTTCGGCCACCGAACGAACGGTCTTCAAACTGATGCCACCCGAAGCCTCGACCTCCGCCCTGCCGGCAATAAGCCCGACCGCCTGCCGCATTTCCTCTGTTGTCATATTGTCCAGCATCACAATATCCACACCGGCTTCGACCGCCTCAACCGCCTCTTTAACTGTCCTGGCCTCCGCTTCAACCTTCATTCCGCGCGGCGCCTTCCCCCTGGCTTTCTCAACTATTTCACGGTAACTCATGCCCACCACACGCAGGGCATCAATATGATTGTCTTTGATCAGAACGGCATCACTTAATCCCATCCTGTGGTTTCTTCCTCCACCCATTCTGACCGCATATTTCTCCAGCAGCCTGAGAGTCGGAGTCGTCTTGCGCGTATCCGCAATATCCACTTTCAAGCCCTTTACCTGTTCAACATATTGAGCCGCAGTAGTCGCAATCCCACTCAGGCGCTGGATAAAATTCAGGGCTACCCGTTCAGCCCTGAGAATACTGCGCACATTTCCCGCCACATTAAGAATAATATCCCCGTATTTCACGGCACTCCCGTCCCTGATTTCGATATCCACCTTTATTGACGGATCAACTTTTTTGAACACCCGTTCTGCTATACCTGTTCCGGCAATTATTCCGCCGGCTTTAGCCATCATGCAGGCTTTACCTGGCAGCTCAAGGGGGATCAATATTTCACTGGTTATATCCCCGCTTCCCGTATCTTCATTCAAAGCCTGTTCGACTAATCCGTCGACATATTTCCCGGGCAGACTATCGATATTCATAAGATCCCTCTTGTATTCTGGTCCTGGCGATATTTTTCCTGGTCTTATAACGAAAATGTTATATGCTTCTCCCACTCGCTGGAATGCTGGGGAAAATCCGAGCGGAAATGGGCTCCGCGGCTTTCTTCTCTGGCTAAAGCAGCTTCCGCCACCAGACGGCTGGTCAATACCAGATTATTCAGTTCATAACTTGGCCGGTCAGTCGGTTCAGGTAAGTGTTTCTGCCAGGCTGCCAGTATATCAGCTGCTTCAGACAGTCCTTCCCTGTCCCGGATTATGCCGACCTTGTTCCACATCAGCTCCTGCAACGCTCGCAGACTTACCGGAGATGCAGCTACCCGGGAATCCCTTTGAGAGAGTGTGCGGTGTATCTCGGATATCTTCCGGGGGGGACTGGTAAGGCCGGGATTGGCCGTTTTATCCAGGATTCTTTTACTGAAAACCAGTACCTCCAGCATGGAGTTGGAGGCCAGGCGATTAGCGCCATGTACCCCTGTACAGGTTACTTCACCAGCCGCAAACAACCCGGTGATGTAACCTGTACAA
>CAYLVC010000128.1:0-7959 GCA_964387005.1 uncultured Dehalococcoidales bacterium
AAATCAGGCCGGATTATTCAGGCCTGTTTATATCGGGAAAATACTCTGCCCGGCTATTTGTCTATCAGTACAACTTCAGTTGCACCAGTGGAGCCATTATAACGGTCAGCAGGGTGGAAGGATTTTACCAGGGGATGGGATGAAAGATAGCGGCTGACTTCCTGCCTTAAGACGCCCGTGCCTTTTCCATGCACAATACGAACATAGTGCAGGCCGGCACAATACATATCATTTAAAAAATCGTCAATTCTGGGAAGTGCTTCATCCACGGTCAGGCGATGAAGATCAAGCTCTGTTCCCATTTCCGCCTCTTTTCCTTTCTAGTGCCCCTGTTCTCTAATATTAGCATTGATCCCGTTTGAAGTCATCTAA
Organism: uncultured Dehalococcoidales bacterium; assembly: GCA_964387005.1. GTDB lineage: Bacteria > Chloroflexota > Dehalococcoidia > Dehalococcoidales > UBA3254 > CAYLVC01. The sequence continues at coordinate 373 of CAYLVC010000128.1, forward strand.
TTTTGATACTATTTTTGACCCATGCAGTCTGGATTGTTAAAATATGAACTGTGACTATTCATCCGGAAGTACTCCGGCTTATCGAGCAAATCCAGAAGGATACTACCCATGGCGCCAGCGAACTGGCCCGGCAGGCCCTGGATGCTTTCATTTGTCTGGCGGATGTAAGCCCGGCAGAGGATGACTCGCGGCTGCGCCGGGAAATCCAGGAAGTTGCGGATACTCTTAAGCAGTCACGCCCTTCCATGGCTTCCCTCAATAATGCTGTCAACCGGCTTCTTGGATGTCTGGCCGGTCCGTCTTCTTCACGTTCCCTTCTCAGAAGCAGCGCGGCAGACCTGATTCATTCGTCCAGACAGGCCAATAGCATTATCGCCGGCATCCTGGCAGATCTGATGGGGAAAAATGAAACCATCATGACTCACAGCTATAGCTCGACGGTATCTGAAGCCCTGAAGGCCGCCTATAAAAAACACGGCATTAAAGTCATCGTAACGCGTTCCGGGGCGGGCAGGATCGGGATCAAAACAGCCGGTGAACTATGTGATTCCAATATCGAGGTAACCTATATCGACGATACTGCCGCCGGACTGTATATCCAGCGGGCGGACAGGGTAATCGTGGGTGCAGACAGGATCTGCAGCGACGGCGGACTGGTAAACGGGGCCGGCACCTATCTTATAGCCCTTGCGGCAGAAAAGGCCGGAGTGCCTTTCTATGTTCTTGGTGACACTTTAAAATTCGACCCCGCAACAGTTAGCTCTAAGGCAGAACTGGAAGAAAAAGACCCTTTAGAGGTAATTGAACCGGGCATCCTGAAGCCGGAGATAGTGGTTAAGAATCCCTATTTCGATGTTACTCCACCAGAGTTTATCACCGCTTATATCACCGAAAGAGGGCTTATCAAACCGGAGAATTTGGCAGTTTTTTTTACCTGCAGTCCATAACGGATTCCACTGCTTCCTTGAGCTTCGGAACGGTTGTATAGTACCCCACTTCTCCAGGATCGATCCATTTTGACTCAAAATGCTCCCTGTCCAGTTGGATCTTGTGAGGGTTGATAACGTGGAACAGATAAGGCTGTATTACCCAGGTTGTTTTCAATGTCGAGTCCGATACTTCCAGGATTTTTCCTTTGCAAACCAGGCTCACATCTTTTTCATCCAGGCCGGTCTCTTCCTTTATTTCAGTCAGGGCCTGAATATCGGGATCAGCAGCTTCAACATAGCCGCTGACAGCCGCCCAGCGGCCCTGGTAAGTACTTACCTGATCGCTGCGGCGCAATATCAGTATTTTTTTATCCGCTTCCAGGACGCAGGTCACTACCCGTTTTACCTGGAATTTCTGAGAGACATTATTCCGGTTATTGATTTCATCCAGGTATTCCTTGATCCATTCCAGGGCAGAAACGGCAGCCTGTTCTTTGTTTTGTTCACGGCTGCCTTTAAAAACATGCTTGCGGTTGTAAGTACCGTTCTGGTGGGAAAGCCCCACATAAAACAGCCCGATGGGTTTTCCGGGCGTTGCGCCGGTGGGACCGGCGATGCCTGTGTCAGACACGCAGATATCCACCCCCAGTACTTTTCTTCCGCCCTGGGCCATTTCTTCGGCCACGCGTGAACTGACCGCCCCATACTTTTCCAGTGTCTCTTTTTTAACCCCAACCAGGCGCATCTTGATTTCATTGCTGTAAGAGGTAATCGAACCCTGATAATAGTCCGAGCTTCCCGGAGAATTGGTAATCAGGTGCGATATCAGTCCACCGGTGGCGGATTCCACAGCACCCAGCATTAATTTGTTTTCCTTGAGCAATATCCCGATCTCCAGCGCAAGCTGGCTTAATCCTTCTTTTTCCATATCTATATAAACTCTTCCATCAATTTAAAAATAATCCCGGCATCCCATTTTTGATTTTCCTGAATCAGTTTGTACTGGATTTGCTCTACCAGTTCATTTCTTTGCAGGTCGTTCATGTCCGCCAGGTTTTTGTACAGACCCACCCGCCGCCCGATCATGAAATTCCGTTTTTCAGTGCCCGAAAGAGCGTTGAAACTGTCAATAACAGCCAGCATCCTGTCCTTGTCTTCCGGCAGCTTTCCTTCTATTTCAGGCAGGAGATTGGAGATATGATCGCTGACATAATGAGAGTGCACCTTGAGATTTTCAATAAAAGCTCTTTCTTCATTGACAATTTCTTCATCTGTAGCCCGGATGAACTTACCGGTTATCACATCAGCTGACAGTGGAACATGATTGTTAATGCACAAAGTCCGGATTCGAATAAAATCCGGATCTATTTCGTTGAGAGCAAGGGCAGTATGTTTGGCATGCAGCATGGATAGCTCTTTGCCGCCCAAACCCAGGATCACATATTCGCTCAGAGAAATTCCTGCTTCAATAATCTTTCTGCCGCCCTGGATATGCTGCGCCGCCGTTTCACCTTTCTGCATATATTCAAGAACGGGATCATATCCGGATTCCAGGCCAACATGCAGACGGGAAAGCCCGGCAAAATGGAGCTGAAGCAATTCTGACATTCGTTTTTTTACAGCCGTCTGCGACCTGGCATAGCTGGTCACTCGTCTGACGTTGGGAAAGGTGTTTTTGAGATAGACAATTATCTCACCCAGGTCTGAGGTTTTCATGACCAGACTATTGGCATCCTGGAGAAAAACGTTTTGCCCACCGCCCAAAAGCCATAAAGCCACGTTACGGAAGGACTCGTTGGGCGGGTCGCGCAGTATCATTCCTACTACGGTCTGCATTCCCCCGGAATGACCGGACTTGAGGGTAATCTCCAGGATCTTGTCCCTCATGATTTTTGCCACGGCGATATCCCGCTTGACCTCGGCAACCGTTCGAATCTGAAAAGGTTTTCCTTTGTAGGAATTGCAGAATTTGCATTTATTCCAGGAACAATTCCGTGTAACGCGTACCAGCAATGAGTTAGACTCATTGGGCGGCCTGATAGGTCCTATTTCGTAAGAATAAGCCATTAACTCTGCCTTGATGTTAAACCACAATTCAGACAAATCATCAAACACACGAAAATCCAACCTGAACCAAAAGAAAACTACAACAACCGTTTGTCTTATTATCCTATAAGCGAGCCAACTTTTCAAAAAAAGCGGTTATATGTTTTTCATTGCGTACTGTGCTCACGAAGAATAAAATAGAGATGCAAAGCAACATTAATACTCATGGATTTCATTTGAAAGCAAACCCTGATTGAAACAAAAACAGGAAGTAATCTCAAATGCCATATATTCAGACTAAAGTACCGGTTAAGGTAGTGCCCGGTTCCTCAAGAAATGAGATAATGGGACTGCAAAATGGAGTATGGCGTTTCAAGATCGCGGCTCCGGCGGACAAAGGAAAAGCTAATAAAGAACTGATCGACTTCCTGAGCGAAGTCACAGGAATCAAGAAAGCCGATATAACCATTGTAAAAGGCCAGACCAGCCACAACAAGCTCATCGCGGTGGAGGGATTGTCCCGGGAAGAAATCGATCAACGGCTTAACCCAAAACACTGATTCAGTCCCCTTTAGAAGAATGTGATTACTGAAGACAACTGGCGTGACACCGGGGCGCCACTCGCGAACGCTGAAAATAAATTCACCGATCCATTTTCCTCTCCTCTCCGTGAGAGAGGGTCTGACCTGTGGTCAGGATTTAAGGTGAGTGGGGCTATTTTTCATGTAAATTTAAATAAGGTAAAGATGGGAGAAACAAGGAGGTACTGTTCTTGGCAGAATATCTTGGTTACGCAGGGGGGGTTCTCACGACTGTGTGCTATGTCCCGCAGATTATACGGGTCTTTAAACTTAAAAGCGCCAGGGAGATCAGTTTTATTTACACTCTTTCCCTGTTGGCAGGCATAATTATCTGGCTTTTGTATGGTATTTTTCTGCGTCTGCCTCCCATCATCCTGTGGAATTCGATCGGTTTCGTGATGGTTGGGCTGCTGATTCTTGCCAAAATCTATTACGGACGTAAATACCCATAATCGGAACCAACTAAAATATTAGTAATGATTCTGGGTGGTCCGTTCTTTGGAAATTATATCATGCACTCCACCCTCTATGACGGTGCCTCCGGATATTATGGTCAGCCGGGAGTTCTGCTGTAGCTCTTTGAGAGTAAAGGCGCCGCAGGTACTCATCGTAGCCTTGATTTTGGCCAGGGTTATATCCAGATTATCCTTCAACTTGCCGGCGTAGGGTACGTAGCCGTCTACTCCTTCCTCGAAGGAAAGGCTCTTTTTTTCTTCATCGGCGTCATACCTTTGCCAGTTCTGAGCGCGGTTGGTGCCTTCTCCCCAGTATTCCTTAAGGTACTTGTTGCCTTCTACGATTTTTTCCGAAGGACTTTCATCGAACCGGGCAAAATACCTTCCCAGCATAACAAAGTCGGCGCCCATCGCCAGCGCCAGTACAATTTGATGATCGTGGTCAATGCCGCCATCCGAACACAGCGGAATATAGATGCCGGTCTCTTCAAAATATAAGTCACGGGTGCGGGATATTTCCAGCAGAGCTGAAGCCTGTCCTCTGCCGATAGCCCTTTGCTCTCTGGTAATGCATATCGAACCACCACCGATGCCCACCTTGACAAAGTCCGCACCGGCATTGACCAGGTACATAAAGCCCTCTGAATCAACCACGTTCCCGGCGCCAACTTTAACGCTGTCTCCGTACTTATTCCGGATAAAACTCAGTGTATCGGCCTGCCATTCGGTATAGCCGTGAGATGAATCAATACACAGGATATTGGCTCCGGCCTCCACCAGCGCCGGAACTCTTTCCGTGTAGTCCTTGGTATTAATGCCTGCCCCTACCATCAGGCCTTTGTTGGCATCCAGCAATTCATTGGAATGCTCTTTATGCTCTACATAGTCTTTCCGAAAAACCAGGTTAACCAGGTTCTGGTTTTCATCTATGATAGGCAAACAGTTGAGTTTGTGATTCCAGATCAAGTCGTTGGCTTCGGTGAGGGTCAGTCCGGCTTTACCGCAGATCAGTTCATCGAAAGGGGTCATAAAAGTAGAGATTTTTTTGTCCAGCGGGTCTTTGCTGATCCTGTAATCCCTTGAAGCCACCAGTCCGACCAGCTTGCCGTTAGGCTGGCCGTTTTCAGTTATTGCCACGGTGGAATGACCTGTTCTTTCTTTCAGCTGGAGAAGATCGGCAATGGTATTGTCCGGAGTCAGGTTTGAATCACTGCTCAGAAAACCCGCTTTAAAAGTTTTGACCTTTTTTACCATTTCCACCTGTTTTTCCACCGCTTGAGAGCAGAATATGAAAGACAATCCACCGCAGCGCGCTAACTCGATAGCCAGGGTGTGATTGGAGACGGCCTGCATTATGGCCGAGACCACAGGTATATTCATGGTAAGGGGTCTGGTTCCGGTTTTAAATTTGGACAAAGGAGTGGTTAAAGTGATATTATTGGGCGTGCAATTCCGTAAAGTAAGGTTGGGGACCAGTAAATATTCATCAAATGTCCTGGAAATCTCTTCAAATATTTTAGCCATATCACTCTCCTGTGCCTGCAATTCGTTCCAGACTTTCAACATCCGGGGTTCAGAGTATAACCGGTAACACTACAGGTAATGTAGGATACTTTAGCGATTTTGACTAACCTTGTCAAGCACCCTATTCGAAAAGCCTATCCGAACAAGACTGTCCGCGTTTGTGTTTATTTGCGGGTAAACCTGAAGCAAGAGCAGATTCGCGGTTGGTGAAATCTTTTCTGTGGCTGTAAAATAAGATGTACAGACAATCTTCCGGAGGAATATATGGAACAACTAGATATTGCTCTTTTATACGAATGGCAAGCAGTCCTGATGAGAGACAAGGTTGAGTACCTGTTCCCACTGGCAATCACTCCCTTTATGAGATCAAAATATAAAGAACCTGCTGTATTCAGGTGGAATATCTATCAGAAAACCCCAGGAGACAGAAAACTGTTTCTTCTGGGCGAAGCCCAGGAGTTATGTCCCAGACGGCTTTACGGTTATACCAATCCCGGACCTACCCAGCAGTCTAATAAAAAGGTAAAAACAGCATTACAGGGGCATATCCGGGACGGACTGAACGTTTCACTGGATATTTGCATCATTCATGAAATAAAGTTTGGCGACTCGGTGCTGGGACAGCAGGCGCTGGGTGACAGGTACATGAGACAGCTCATCCAGGCGGCGCTGACGGTCGAACACAGAAAAAAGGGTTATACGCTCCTGGAGATATAACCAACCGTATCTTTATAATACCTGGCCAATGCTTAATCTGGTATAATAACTCTCGATGATACTTTCCAAATACAGCCTGGTGGTATATAAAAGCCGCCCCGCTTTGATAATCGAGAACAGCCCCGACCTGCAAATCGAGCTGGAAGACGGCAGGACACAAAAGGTCCGTCCCAAGGACATAATCCTGATCCATCCAGGTCCTGTCCGGAACGTGCATGATCTTGACTCTCAATCGGGAGATGCTGAAACCGCCTGGGAAATACTTTCACAGGACGCTGTCACGCTGCGCGAGTTGGCCGAACTCGCTTTCGGAGAATTCACACCTTCCACAGCCTGGGGAGCATGGCAGCTGCTTTGCGACAACCTCTATTTCCAGGGCACACCTGAAATCATTACGGCCTGTTCCCGTGAGGAAGTATCCCAAAAACAAGAAGCCCGGCGGCTCAAAGCCTCACAGAAGACAGCATGGGCGGGTTTCGTGGCTCGCGCTGGTAACCGCCGGATAACCCCGGAAGATAATCGCTACCTGGCTGAAGTTGAAGCAGTAGCCCTGTGTCAATCTGATGAAAGCCGTGTGCTGCGCGAGTTCGGCCGCGCCCAGAATCCGCAAAACGCTCATTCATTTTTGTTGGAACTGGGATACTGGAACTACAGGTACAACCCTTACCCTAAACGCTTTGGTGTTCCCCTGTCAGAGCCGGCAGTCGGTTTACCGGTGTTTCCCGAAGAAGACCGCCTGGACCTGACTTATCTCCCGGCATTCGCCATCGATAACGCCTGGACAAAAGACCCGGACGATGCCCTGAGTTTGGAAAGCCCCAACCGGCTATGGGTCCATATTTCGGACGCTGCGGCACTTGTCACTCCGGATAGTCCTGCGGATATTGAAGCACGCAACCGTGCGGCCAGCCTTTACCTCCCGGATATGACAGTACCCATGCTTCCTTCCGGCGCATGGGAATGTCTGGCACTGGGTATTCGCGATGTTTCACCGGCCCTTTCGCTGGGACTGGATCTTAACTCGGAAGGGGAGGTGGTCGGACTGGAGATTGTCCCCAGCTTAATACGTGTAACGAGACTCAGCTACGAGCAGGCTGAGGAACTGGTAGATGATGAACCTTTCAAAGGACTGCTTAGTCTGGCCCAAAACAATGAAGCGAGGCGGAAACGCAACGGAGCAATCAACATAGAATTACCGGAAGTGGATCTCCGTGTAGAAGAGGGGAAAATTGTGTTTCACCAGGTACCTCCTCTGAGAAGCCAGGTGATGGTAAAAGAGGCAATGCTGATGGCCGGAGAAGCAATCGCCGGTTATGCTCTCAAAGAAGGAATCCC
>CAYLVC010000129.1:0-5570 GCA_964387005.1 uncultured Dehalococcoidales bacterium
AAGACCCTGGAAAGAGACCCGAGTCTGCATTATTAGTGCTCCAGGCGCTGAACTCCATCGAAACAGGCAAGGTAAAACCGGTATCAGTGAAGGAAACAACGGCGTCTCCTGAGAATCCAATATACCGGAAGGTGTTTGTAGGCAGGGAGCCGGAGCTGAAGCAGCTTCAATCTGCCTTTGACGGGGCCATGTCCGGTCAGAGTGCCCTGATGATGGTGCTGGGTGAGCCGGGCATCGGTAAGACTGCCCTGTGCGAGCAGCTGGCGACCTATGTAACCTTGAGAGGGGGCAGGACGCTGGTAGGGCATTGCTATGAAGAAGGCTCCCTATCCTTGCCTTACCTGGCCTTTGTGGAGGCCATGCGCTCCTATGTTCTATCCCGGGAGGTCAAAGACCTGAGGGAGGAGCTGGGGACTGGCGCAGGGGATGTAGCCCGCATTGTCTCCGAGATAAGGGAAAGGCTGAAAATCAAACAAAGACCCCAGAAAGACCCTGAAGAAGAAAGATACCGGCTGATGCAGGCGGTGACCAGCTTCCTGACTCATGCCGCTTGTGTTCAGCCTTTGCTGATAGTGCTGGAAGACCTGCATGATGCCGATAAGGGCACTCTGGATATGCTGACCCATGTCTCCCGCAATCTGGCCAATGCCAGGTTATTGATAGTGGGGACCTACCGGGACGTGGAGGTAGACCGCACTCATCCTCTTTCTGCTGCATTAGCTGAACTGAGGAGGGTTTCCACTTTTGGACGAGTCATACTGAGGGGCCTTAACGCCGATGAAGTGAGGCGTATGCTGGATTGCATTGCCTCTCAGGAGGTGCCCTGGGGACTGGCAGAAGCGGTACACCACCAGACTGAAGGCAATCCCCTCTTTGTGCAGGAGGTCATCCGTTTCCTGAATGAAGAGGGGTTGATCAGGAGAGAAGGTGGGCAATGGAAAGGGAAGAGAGATACTCCTTTGGAGATGAATATACCTGAGGGTTTACGGGACGTCATAGGGAAGAGGCTGTCCCTGCTTACTAAAGAGTGTAATCAGTTACTCTCGGTGGCCTCAGTCATAGGGCGGGAGTTCGCCCTGGAAACACTAAAAGTCGTTTCTGGCATGAATGAAAATGTGTTTGTCAGTACTCTCAAGCAGGCTATCCAATTGTCAATACTTGAAGAACGTTCACAAGTAGGCAAAGTGCGCTACCGCTTCACTCACGCCTTTTTCCGGCAGACCCTGTACGAGGAACTGATAGCCCCCCAGCGGCTTAAGCTGCACCAGAAGGTCGCCCGGGCTCTGGAGACACAGTATGACAAACGCCTGGAAGAACACGCCGCCGAACTGGCCGAGCATTTCTCCCACTCCACTGACTCAGCTGACCTATCCAAGGCAGTGTCTTATGGAAAGATGGCGGCGCAGCGTGCCGCCAGCGTCTATGCTTATGGTGAGGCAGTACGTTTACTGGATCAGACGCTCAAAGTGCAGGAAATACTTGATCCTGAAGATGAAACCGGGCGGTGCGACATACTGTTAGACTTATGTGATGCTTTGCTTAATGTCCCGGATACCAGGCGCATCATTGAAACAGAAGCACCAGAGGCGTTTTCCCTCGCCGAAAGACTGGGTGATGGTACGCGGGCAGCTCAGGCCTGTACATGGATGCTATGGGCCATTATCTATGAAAAAGGGCCCCCGGGTTGGGTTTCTCCTCAGTATGCCGAGTGGGCAGGGCGAGCGGACCGCTGCGCCAAGCCCAACACCGCCGAGCGTGCATGGGCTGATATATTGCTCGGAAGTATGAAAACCATGCAAGGAGAAAGATTAGAAGCACGCAGGCTGCTTACTCGTGCTCTCGACCTGGCCCGGAATTTGGATGAGAAGAATGCTATCGGAATGGCTGCTGTCATGCTACTGAACACTCTTCAGGCACCTCAGCACACAGCGGAGAGAAGACAACTCGCTGAAGAGTTGTGGGCAAGCTTTCAATCTGGATTAAATGTGACACGGGTGTCGGGAACATCGATGTGGGGTGTATTTGCGTTGGGATTTAATGCATTCCTCCAGATCGGTCAGAGGGATCGGGCTGAAGAGGCTGTCAAGGAACTGCGGACTTCCGCTCAGATTAGCAATAATGTTGATCTTGTAATGCAGTCAGCGACAACAGAGGCGGTCCTGGCAACTATGGACGGCCGCCTTGAAGAGGCTATCAGCATAGCTGAAAGCATACGGGCTCGCGGGGAGGAAGCCGGCATACTGGGATTAGCAAGAGTATACGAAGCTTTAGCCCGCTTTAGAGCACACATATATCTGGGAACTTCTTTGGAAGCCCTTGAGCGTGAGCTCAGGGCAGAGCTGCATGAAGGGGTGGTGCAGTCCGAAATACAGTTTTGCCTGGTATTGGCTCATCTGGGAAAGGGGCAGGAAGCCTCGGAAATCCTCAAGAAGCATGTGGTAGGACGCCCTGGTATAGGCACAGCTGAAGATGAGACTCCCGCGTGGTTTGATAATGTGTTCCTGGAAGCCGCGGTACTAATAAGTTATCATGAAGCCGCTGAACTGCTGCTGAAACGCCTTGGGAGCGCAGGTATCTCTATAACTGGTTTTCATTTTATCTCCTGTATTTACCGCCACCTGGGGGGTGCCTGCACCCTGCTGGAAAGATATGATGAGGCCCGTCAACACTACTTGAAAGCCGTAAAGATTTGCACCGAGATGCGGTTCAGAACAGAGCTGGCTCTCACCCGACTCCAGCTTGCTGAACTATTGTTGGAGCACTATTCCGAAGAAAAGGCCGAAGCCCAGGAGCACCTGGACTTCGCCATCAAAGAGTTCCAGGAGATGAAGATGCAGCCCTCGCTGGAGAGGGCCTTAAAGCAAAAGAAGATACTGAAGGCGTAAATATTTTCCTGCAAAACGATCCGGCCTTTAGAAAGACTGTCGGCAATATCTGATTCAAATTCTACTTTGGCGGTAAATATATACAAGGAGTTGAAGATCATGGATACGACTTATGAGCAACTGCGGCAAGAAAGAGAAAAACGCTTAACGGATGCCGTGGCACTGAAAAAGCCAGATAGAGTGCCGATTTCTACGTCTTTCGCCTATTTCCCCGCCAAATTCGTTGATGGGGTTACCACCCGCGACTGCTATTACGATTTAGGAAGGTGGAAAGATGCCTACTTAAAGACCGCTCTATATTTTCAGCCGGACACCTGCGGAATATTTTTCAATCAGTCCGGGCTTGTTCTCGAAGAAATGGACAACAAGACCATGCTCTGGCCCGGCCATGGCACCTCGATTCACCATTGTCATCAGAATATTGAAAGCGAAAACCTGAAAGCCGATGAATATGATCTCTTCCTGGATGATTACTCCGACTACCTGCTGCGTTATTACCTTCCCCGCACCAACGGACTCCTTTCTCCCCTCGCCGGTTTACCTCCCCTGAATTCCCTGGCAGCCAGCGTTCCCTTCCGCAACCTGGTGAATCCGGATTTCGTCCGCATGCTCGAAAAGTTGGTAAAGATAGCCTCAGAAGCGGTCCGCTGGCAAACCGAAATCTCCGCCATAAACAGGGAAATGAATGAATTGGGCTTTCCCGGGGGATTGGCTTTAGGAGGGCTGGTACCTTTCGACTTGATCTCCGACCGGTTCCGTGGAATGCGAGGCGCGATGCTGGATATGTACCGGCAGCCTGATAAACTATTAGCCGCCATCCAGAAGTTGTCCCGTTTACAGATCAGGGAAATAGATTCAAGACCTCAGGCTGAAGGTTTTACCCTGGCCTTTGTGGCCCTGCACCGCGGGGCCCATGGTTTCATGTCGCTAAAACAGTTCGAGGTGTTTTATTTCCCCTATCTGAAGAAATTAACTGAAGCCCTGGTGGCGAAGGGATATACGCCCTATGTCTTTTTTGAGGGAGATTACACCTCCCGGCTGGAATATCTTCGCCAGCTTCCCCAAGCCAAGATATTTGGACTTTTCGACCGCTCGGATATGACCAGGGTCAAGGAAGTACTCGGTGGACACATGTGTATAGCCGGCAATGTACCGTCCTCACTATTGCAGATGGGTACTACTGAAGATGTCAAGAAGTACTGCAAATGGTTGATCGATGTAGTGGGAAAGGACGGCGGCTATATAATGTCTCCCGGCTCTTCGATTGATGAGGTTAAACCGGAGAACCTGAAGGCCATGATTGATTTTACGAAAGAATACGGCAAGTACGTTTAGAATAAACAGCCTGTCCGGCAGAACGATTTGACGCAGAGTGAATATTGAATTAAAGTCGATATACTGAATAGTTGCCAAATTCAACAAAATGGAGGGCGGTGTATGTATTGCCTGATTGCTTTGAACCAAATTAAACCCGGCAAGGTTGAGGCTGTGACCAAAGCCTTGAAAGAGTTCGTGCCGGTTTTGAAAAAGAATCCCGGTTTTCGTTCTATCCAGGTTATAGCCGGGACCAAAGGGGAGTATTGCGCTTTAATGCTCTGGGACAATCGTACCGATGCTGAGAACTATGCGAAAAGCCCGGGACGTAAAAAATTCCTGGCAGACACGCGCGAACTGCTTGAAAGTGATATGAAGTCACAATTCGGAGAAGTAATCCTCTCTGCCGAGGCCTAGTTAGACGCGGGCAGCCGGTTTGTGAGAGGACACCTGTGAATAAACATCCGCTTGTGTTCGTCTCCGGTCTGCTGTGTGATGCGCAGTTGTGGCGGTCACAGGTAGAAAATCTGGCTGATATCGCCGACGTTTGGATTGCCGATCATACGCGTTCCAACACTATTGTTGGTGCAGCACACGACATTCTCGCCGACGCACCATTCACCAGCTTCGCCCTTGCCGGTCTGTCGATGGGCTGATACACCGCACTCGAGGTTGTGCGCCAGGAACAGGCCATTATGAGCCGGGCCGACAGCCGCGAGCTACTCGCCGCCATCGACTGCCCGACGCTGGTGCTATGCGGCCGGCAGGATGCGCTGACTCCTCCAGCCCGGCACGAAGAAATGGCCGCCATGATCAGGCGGGCGCAGCTCGAAGTTATTGAAAACTGTAGCCATCTCTCCACTCTGGAAAGACCGGACGAGGTAAATGTGGCCCTAAGCCGGTGGCTCGCCCTTGGCCCCTGGCTTTAGCGAATTGTGTTTTTCCTTGATCAGGAAGAGTGTGGCAATAATTAATGCAACCAGAGCAATTCCATAATACAAATAAAAATAGTTAAAACCGGAAGTTTCAACTAACTTCCCGCCGATTAGTGTACCGATGCCGCCAAAGCCCATAAAACAAGCCGCTACCAATGACATAGCTGCTCCTCGAGCTTTCGGGTCAAACTCGGTTGAAATAGTTAATAACGTAGAATGGGCTAAAACAAAACCAAGTCCTAACAAAGCCAGACCAGATATCAACATACCTAATATATTGTTGGCAGAAAAGAACAACAGGTCTGCCATGCAGGCAAAACCCAGTCCCAGGATGAGTGTCATTTTCCGCCCGATCCTTTTGACGATTTTGCCGCATAATTGACCGCCAATAACGGTCATGATTCCAAAAACAGTCATAATTAACCCGATCTGTAGA
>CAYLVC010000129.1:5580-7943 GCA_964387005.1 uncultured Dehalococcoidales bacterium
AATGGAAGTTGATGGAAATATAAGCTCCAAGATAAAAATATGATCCGGCTAATAGAATGCCTTCAAAGATGACAACAATATACGTGAAAAGGCTTTCTTTATTACGTATTAGTCTTAAATAGGGGGCGATAAACTCGCTTTTTGGATTTTTTGAAGAAGGAATGTTCCGGCCTATGGTAAATAGCAGTATGGCCGAAAGAGCTGCTAATACGGCGAAAAGGCCGAACGCTCCTCTCCAGTTTACCCAATAGGCCATTACGCCTCCAATGGCCATGCTTAGCCCCTGGCCCAGGAAAGAAATTCCCATAAAACTGCCAATGGCGGCTTGTCTTTCTTCCACGGGGAACAGGTCGCCGATTAGCGCAATTGATATCGGCATAACCGATGCGGCAAAAACTCCGGTTAAGGCTCTATATAACGTTAGATTACCCAGGCTGTATCCGAACGCGCATAGAGCGCAGCCTATGGTAAAAAAGGCCATAGCCGAGTTGATAATTTGTTTTTTGCCAAACCTATCCGCCAGCGGTCCGAAGACCAGTTGAAATATCCCAAAGGGTATCATGTAAGATATGATCAGGATGGCTGCACTGGTCGCACTGATGCCGAAATCGCTGGAAATGGCCGGCAATAGAGGAGAAACTACAAAATTATCAGCCATAACGGTGAAACCCGCCAGACCGATGATCAGTATGATTGATCGTTTACTCATAGCGCTAATTCCTATCCTCGAGCTTTCAAACTCCAGGCTATTTTATCCTGAGCGCGGTTGACATTATGGGACGCCCATAATTTTGAACAGCATCATTTCAATAGCGGTAGATCCCTTAATGCTTTTTCCGGGCCTTGAGGAGCAAATATGAAAATTTGTTCCAACACCCCGGTTCCCCTGTTCTCATGCCTGTGCTTCGTACCGGGAGGTAAAAATATTTAATCCCGGGGACCAAGTTCATATTCCATATTATCAGCCACAACGATGGTTTTGCCTTGAACTACATAGATAACCTCCTCAACTTCTATTGTATAATCGTCTGTCTTGGCCCCTGGATCAAACCGAATCCAACCAATACTTAAGTGTTCTGCATCACTTGATTCTTTATCGACAAGGACTTTATTCACTCTGTGTTCGCCGGGTCCAGAGTGCAGAGAAACTTCATTAAAGGGTATTACTCGAACACCCTTATTTCCAGCTTCCCTGGTTGGCTCAGATGAGGTTGGCTTAGCGCAGCCTTGCAATATTGCCAATTATATACAAATTGCCCGGTTATTTCATTCCCGGTGCCGACCTGCAAAGGCTCCCACTGGATGGGCTTTAGCAAGCGTCGTAAACGCTCCTTGCCACCCGCTGAAAACTCACGTTCAAAGTCCCAGGTGAAGCTAGGGCTGAAATGGTCTGATATTGACTTACTGGGTATGACACTTTCAGTAAACAGGTCACTATATCAACTGGCGAATGGAGAGATCATCATACGTAATCCCAAGACCGATAAAAGCCGTCGCCTCGTTAGCCTGACTCCCTCGACCTGTGACGTACTCCGGCGGGAATTATCAAAACAAAAAGCAACTTTACAAGGAATAAAACAAAATCCCGATAACACAAAGCAAGAAGAATATAAATGGTCCGACGACCGCTATATATTCAGTGAATGGGATGGTAAGCATCTGTTACCAGATACTATTTCTCATGCTTGGCAGAAACTAGCTAAAAAGTCTGGCTTAAAAGGTGTCCGTCTTCATGATGCCAGACATACCATGGCTACTCTATGGCTAAATATGGGCATCCATCCGAAGATAGTTCAGGAGCGTCTAGGCCATAGCTCAATTCAAATAACCTTGGATACTTACAGCCATGTCTTGCCTGGTCTCCAGGCAGCGGCAGCCGTTAAGTTTGATGAAATGATGCTACCAAAGGCCAACCCTGACCAAGTTGCACAGCTAGAACAATAATGAGTGTGTTGCAATTGTGTTGCAGAAAGAAGAAATATGGGATTTTTTAAACATTACATAAATCGAGAATTAGCTTCAAATAGTGGTGCGCCTGGAGGGATTCGAACCCTCGACCACCGGTTTCGAAGACCGATGCTCTATCCACTGAGCTACAGGCGCATTAAAACCATCTGCATTATACCCGAAAACAACCGGGAGAAACAATTTTCAAAGTTATGTATTCGAGAAAAGGTGTTCAGTTCCGAATTTCCAGTTACGAGTAAGATAGGAGCTTTTGACCAGCACACACACTGGCGGGTTTGCCAGCCTATCAGAAGCGTGATATAATCTTTATAACGCTGGGGGATAGTCTAGCGGCAGGACAGTGGACTCTGAATCCATGAGCGGGGGTTCGAATCCCTCTCCCCCAGCCATTTTCA
>CAYLVC010000130.1:0-7930 GCA_964387005.1 uncultured Dehalococcoidales bacterium
ATTGAGTGAAAGTGAAGTATCTTTGCTCATAGAAATGATCAGGGCATTAAGACCGACAGGAGGTAATAATGGCTAAATTCTATCAAAGCTATGGCAAGAATCATTCATCATATGTGGGTAACAATTAGCTGTTAAGGAAAATGAGAGACAATATCAGAATTGCACGAGCGCACAATTTCTTTAATGGTTGAAGAGTCTGACACCATTTTGACTCAGCGCAATAATGAAGGTGCATACCATATTTAACATAATGGTATTTCCAGCCACTGGTACGCCTGGAGGGATTCGAACCCTCGACCACCGGTTTCGAAGTTGCCTAATGGCTATCCTTTTATGTCATTTTAGCTTCGATTCCAGCATTTTGTATAAACCGCCATGACGCTTTTCCGAAGCTAAAAGTACCCAACCGTTTATCCTTGTGTTGCAGATTTGTTGCACTTTTTTACAGATTTTTACTGGATATAATTTTTCGTCAGACAACGTTAAAATATCAGCATGGAGAAACATTACTAAAACATTGACGCTCTGAATAAACATTGTATCCTTATTACACACGGGTAAATCCAGAAATTCTTACCAACATACTAGCAGCTATTATTGCCCATGAGCAAGGTAAATCAATGGATTGCGTCTATAAGAAATATGATAAGGAAATATGACATGGTTCCCGTTGTCTGGACAGGGACCACTGAAAGTCAATGCAGGTCAAGCTCATCAGGAGTGTTTTTCATCTTGTCTACCTCGTACCAGGTAACTTTGCCCTCAAAAGTCCTTCTAAGGCTAATTTTAAGAGTTGATCATTAGATAAATCTCTCCATTAATTTCCATATTACTCTTTCGAGGGCTTCGGGGTTGCTGTCAATAAGTTGTCCGGCATATTGTTCTACGGTCTGCCGCTTTACCTGATCTTCGATATCATCCAGGCGGTAATAAACACCCATTCGACGACCGAGTTCGAAGTTTATTTTATCTTCACGGCTTAACCCCAGGAAACGGTCGATAATAGCTAAGAGTTTTTCTTTATCACCGGGCAGCTTGCCTTCAAGCTCCTGGAGCAGATTGGTAGTGTGGTCGCTGATGAAATTGGAGGTGCAGTTGAGGTTTTCGATGATCAGACGCTCTTCGCCAATCGTATCTTCATCATTCGAGCGGACGAAGTTCCCATTTGCGACTTCGTCAAATAGAGGCATTTGATTGTTAATCGTGAGTGTGCGGACTCGGATATAGTCCGGATTTATTTCGCTCAGGACCCTGCCGGTCGCAGCGGCATGTTCCGGCCACATTTTCTTACCTCCGACTCCCAGCAGGACGTATTCGCACAAGGATATTCCAGAGGCCACTACGTTTTTACCACCCTTGATGTGCTCGGCGGCAGTGACTCCTTTATCCATAAATCCCAGTACGGGATCGTACCCGGACTCCAGTCCTATATGCAGGCGGGAAAGGCCGGCCTCGTGTAGTTGCGTTAGCTCTTGGACTGTCTTCCGGGCGGCAGTATGGGACCGGGCGTAGCTGGTTATACGCTTGATACCGGGGAAGGTACTTTTTAAGTATTGAAGAACCTCTAAAAGCTGCTCGGTAAGCAAAATAAGGCTGTTTGCGTCCTGAATAAAGACGTTTTCGCCACCCGCGAACACCCACATCGCAACGTTATTAAAAGCTTCGCTTGACGTGTTGTTTAGTAGTGCACCGGCGGCTTTGCGTATATTATCGCCATAACCCATTTTCATTGAAGCTTCTTTTATGGCATTATAGAATTTTTTGGCCGTATCGATATCCCGTTTAATGTCCCCCACCGGTCGAATCTCAAATTTAGAACCCTTGTAAATATGGCAGAATTTGCAACGGTTCCAGGGACAATTTCGGCTTACCCGGACAAACAGCGAATAGGCTTCGCTGGGCGGGCGTATTGGTCCAATTTCGTAGGACTCAGCAGTGTTTATATCCAATATAATATCTTTTCCTTAATGAATATTTAGTGGTAACTCTTATTACGTCGTTGTTATAGTTAGTATCGCCGCAAGTGCCGGTGGACGGTTATTCCTGGCACTATGTGGATGTACCTGATTATATTCCCTGTGCCAATGCTCTATCAACACGTATAGGGTTATGGCTCGAAAAGGCAAACTGAAATTTGGCCAAATCGTCAGAACTAAGAAAGAAATTGCGATACTGACTACGGCAACGTGGCAAGAACCAGTACTACTATCAGGATCAGTTAATATTACTTTAACTGTATGACGAAGATGCTTTCTCTCAAAGCTAAAGAATTAGCCAATGGATTTAATTAATTACACGATAGAGTTCTCCGTCCTGCTGATGATATCGTTTTGCAAAGCCTCAGAAAGCTCAATGAAGTAGGCCGAGTAGCCAGAGATACGAACAACGAGATCCCTGTATGAGTTGGGGTCCTTCTGAGCAGCCCTCATGACATCAGAGCTTACCACATTATACTGGACTTCCATACCGTCGTTCTCGAAGTATGCCCTGGTCATGTCACGCAGCGAGTTTTTAGCCTCCGGGGTCCTCAACGTCGACGGGTGGATCCTGATGTTCAGTGCAATACCATCCATGAATTGCCCGTGGTCAAAGCAACAAACCGAGTTGAACACGGCGGTAGGACCATATTTGTCCCTTCCCTGTGCAGGCGAGGTAGCGTCAGCCAGAGCCTCACCGGCCTTTCTGCCGTCAGGGGTCGCCCAGGTCTGGGAGCCCTGCACAACATGGCTGGCTGCGCCGTAGAGACCGGCTTTGAAAAACCTGGCCCTGGTGCTGTAGCACTCACGGCAGTTCTGATAATAGATATCACAAACCCACTTCATTTGCTCATCGGCAAAGGGATCGTCATTGCCATAATGGGGGACCTGGGTCAGGACCTGCTGGCGTAGCACCTCATAGCCCTCCCAGTTAGCCATGACAGCGTTGTATAGATCTCTGGCCGTACAAAGCTTATGATCGAAGACCATGTACTTGATAGCGATCAGTGAGTCAGCGACCGTCGCCAGACCGGTAGCCGTACAGCCAAAGGAATTATACCTCGCACCGCCAATCGTACAGTCCTTACCGGACTCCATGCAGCCTTCGAGAGAGATGGAAAGCGCAGCATGCGGAGCGGATTGCGTGGCTACAAATTCAGTGTAGTTTTGCATGGTTACAGACCATTTGTGGAGAAAATCAAACTGAGTTTTATAGGCAAGCTTGACCTCATCGAATGATTTCATATCGTAAAGATAGCCGGTATGAAGGCCGCCTTTAGCATGGTTCATGGGATTGACGCCGTTGTTGAGAGCGCACAGTAAAATAGTGCCGTGACTGCCGAGTCCGCCTTTTCCATAAATTCCATTACCGCAAGGATAGTCATTACCACAGCCGACAATCTCCTGACAGCCGATAATGCCGTAGTCGCGGGCGTCCCTCAATTCATATCCAAGCTCCTTCCGGAGGCTCGGTATAATAACCTCGTCATTCTGAAAGAGCGGCAGTCCCCCCACCAGTCTGGTCGTTTCGATGGCGCAATCCCAGAGTTTGTCCGGAGTATTTTTGTTTATGCGCAAAGAGATGGTTGGGTCGTGAAGTAGAAGTCTGCTCATAGTCTCGAGGACCATGTAAGTCACGGGGTTTGTCGCATCCTCGCCGGTATCACGGTCGACACCTCCAATGGTGGTGTGATGATAAGTAACACCGATTCCGGTGATTTCAGCGGTCCTGGGATTTGAAACGCGGTATAAGCAGTTAGACTTCAGGAAAAAGGCATCGACGATTTCCTGGGCCTCATCCAGGGAAAGGCGTCCAGCTTCAAGATCAGCTTTAAGAAAAGGCCAGGTATACTGGTCGAAACGGCCAAAGGCGAGAGCCGGATGCCTTGCTTCCATATACAGGAGAAGATGATACATAATGGTTGCCTGGCAAGCTTCCCAGAAGGTGCGTGCGGGGTTCTCAGATATCCACATCAAACTCTCGCCCATTTTCATGAGCTCGGCCTTACGGGCTGCATCCCGGCACTGTGAGGCCTTATCGAAGCAAGCCTGACCATAACGCTTGATCATGCAGATAGCTGCATCGCAAACAATTGCGGCAGACTTGTAGAACATGAACTTAGGCATGTCCTCACCCATCAGGTTACCCTTGCGGGCGTCGATCCAGTCCTGAGTTTGCTTGCGGATTACGCCGTAGCCAACATTGATAATCTTCTCGTAGCCGGCGACAAGGTGCCCGCTGGCAATATTGGCTCCCTCTGTACCGCGGTGGTATTGTGTGACGCCAAGGTTAACGATATCCTCAAATCCATCAGGAGTCCAAGAGTCTGTCCTGGATAGAAGGTAGTTATCTCGCCAGAAATCACGAACAGACATAAATTCATCAATAGACTGTTTGCTCATGCTCAAATGGAGTGAAGAAGAATCCGTGCGGTGATACAGACCGTCATGCTGAAGATGCCAGAGCTTTCCTTCCTCCAGCTCTTTCCAGAGCCAGCTCCCGTCCCAATCAGGCCACATACCGCTGCCAAGGAACTTTCGGCCGATGTTGCCGACGATGAGGTCAAAATCTTCAATCCGGCAGGTCATTTTAGAGCAGATATCATAGGTAGCCAGCGGTATTTTGATAATTGGAGGCATCTTGGCGTTCTTTTTGTAGGACTCGGTGAGATTCATTACTCGTTCCGTGTCGATTTCGATGACTCTGTCGCGAACGAGTTGCCTCATTAGTTTAATGCGGTCAGTAGTAGGTTTAAATTCGTACACAAGGCGTCTCCTATTTGGGATATGTTAGTAAAAACGTAGAGCCTAAATATGGCGAAACCATGAGCAAAACACCTGCATTGATTTTGATGGTTTATTTTGTGTTTACAGGTAATTATTTTTAATTATATAGGGGTTGTTATAGTATGTCTATCATCCGCAAAAACGGAGCAACATTTATTTAAAATGTGACCTTAAAGGATAGAGTTGAGTAATACTACTTATTTTGTGGATAATATAAACAAATACCCGGAAAGAGAAGGCTCGAGTAACGCGACACAGGTATGTAGTCGATATTGGAATGGAGGAATAATAATGGCAGATTATGGCTATGCCGGGAATGTTCTAAAGATCAATGTCTCGGACAGTAAAATAGAAAAACAGCCCAGTAACAGATATACCGAGAAATATATCGGCGGACATGGACTGGCTGCCAGACTTTTCTGGGAGATGGTGCCGCCGGAAGCTGGTGCTACCGACCCTGGTAACTGTTTTATCTGTGCCAGTGGCCCCGTCACCGGTTTTCCCGGTTTTGCCGGTTTCCGCTGGAAAATCTGCGGCAAGACCAACCACAATAAGCCTGAGTCATTCTCCTATTGTAACCTGGGAGAAAGGTGGGGGGCCATGTTGAAATACGCTGGCCATGATGCTCTCGCCGTGCAGGGAAAGTCCGACAGGCCTGTTTATATTTATATAGACAATGATAGAGTTGAAATACGGGATGCTTCGCATTTGTGGAACCGCTCTGCCTTTGAAACAAGCGACATGCTTAAAACGGAACTGGGAAAAGGGGTGAGCATTCTTACCATCGGTCAGGCAGCAGAAAAACTGATTCCCTTCTCAACTGTGTTGGCTGAAGGAGGTGCTTCGGGTTCTGGCGGCCTCGGTGTTATCATGGGATCGAAGAAAGTAAAAGCCATTGTCGTTGCCGGGGATAAACGACCTCAAGCTGCTCATCCAGAAAAAGTTCAGGAACTGGCCAGGATTTATCGAGCAAACCAGGCCAAAACGGAACAGCCCAGTATCTCTCATGTCCCCGGTCTTACCCATCGCCAGCCATGTTACGGTTGCGGGCCTGGTTGTTACCGTGAGATGTATCCGGATAATAGGGAACGCCAGTATAAATCGCTTTGCCAGGCAGGGGATTTGTACAGATCTCAATTAGCTAAATATTCAGGTAAAGACGGTGCACCACGTCTGCTGTCTACCAGGTTATGCGATGGTTACGGTCTGGATACGGCAGTAATGCAAAGTATGATTGAGTTTCTGGATGCCTGCTATCTTGAGGGAGTCTTGACTGAAAAAGCAACAGGGTTGCCTCTATCCAGAATCGGAAGCCGTGAATTTATTGAGGAATTAACTGCCAGTATAACGTTTAAGAGAGGCCTGGGCGAAATTCTTTCCTGCGGTTTGATCGCCGCCGCCGCCCTGATTGGGCCGAGGGCAGTGGAAATGCTCCCAGGGTTTGTGGCAACGCGTGGTGGTGAGAAAAAGGATTTTGACCCCCGCATCCTGATTATTACAGCCCTCTGCTATGCGACCGAGCCCAGACGGCCTATACAGCAATTACATGAGGTTTCCATGACGGTAGCATCCTGTGTCGGAGGGCCAGGAGGGTCTGGGGACATATCCGTGCAAGAGTTCCGTCAGTTCGCAGAGAAAAATTGGGGTAGTGCTGTAGCGGCTGATTTTTCCACCTATGAAGGTAAGGCGCTGGCTGCCAAAATGATCCAGGACAGGGTCTTTGCCAAGGAGAGTCTTGTGCTCTGTGACCTTAGCTGGACAATGAGCGAAGTAAAGCGGGTACTGGGTAAACTGGGAGATACCGTTACCAAAGCACAGATATATTCGGCAATTACAGGCAAAGAAATAGATGATAAAGAGTTAGCCAGATCAGGTGAACGTGTTTTTAATCTACAAAGGGCGATCCTCACGCGTCAGGGATGGCAGGGAAGACAAAGTGATACGCTTCTTGACTATTTCTTCAATGTCCCGCTGCGAAAGGGCGAGGTATTTTACAGCCCTGATGGAAAGGTACCTGGAAAGAATGGCGAGTTCATATCAAGAATTGGGTGTGTAGTCGATAGGAATGAATTTGAAAACATGAAAACTGAATATTATGGCTACCGCGGCTGGGACGCCGTCAGCGGCCTTCTCACAAGGGCTAAATTGGTGGAACTCGATATGCAGGACATCGCTGACGATTTGGCGATCCGTGGCCTTTTAAAGTGAAGCTACAAGTCTGAAGCCAGGCTATTTTTTCGGAAGCACCAATAAGATATATTGGTGGATTTGAAGAAACATGATCAAAGAATTATGGCTTCATTTCAACGCTTGTATTTATCCCCCTGTTCATAAAAATGGTAGGTAATTTTAGCTTGGAATAAGGCGAAAATAATTCCCGTTACTAACCCCTGTAGGGGGCTTTTTCATTTTTCCGGATTATTCTTGTAATTCGTAACCGATGGTCGTAAAATGTGAATATATTTCGTTCAGGAGGTGTACCATGAAGTGCCCAAAGTGCCGGACTGAGCTTCCTGAAAACTCACAATTTTGTGGCGTCTG
This sequence comes from uncultured Dehalococcoidales bacterium, assembly GCA_964387005.1. Classification (GTDB taxonomy): domain Bacteria; phylum Chloroflexota; class Dehalococcoidia; order Dehalococcoidales; family UBA3254; genus CAYLVC01. The sequence goes on from CAYLVC010000130.1 coordinate 7,305, forward strand.
TGGTCAATCTCTTAAAGATGAAGCTAAATGCCCACAATGCGGTCACATTAATTCTAAAGACTTCAGATTTTGCCTCCAATGCGGGCAATCCCTCACTTCTACCAAAACTGCGGGATCCCCGGACATACCCACTGCTCCACCTGTATCTCAGCCTGCATCCTTCGCCAGCGGCCGGTACCAGGTCAAGAAGTTCCTGGGGGAGGGAGGCAAGAAGAAGGTCTATCTGGCCCACGATACTGTCCTGGACAGGGACGTGGCCTTCGCCCTGATCAAGACCGAAAAGCTGGATGAAACAGCTCTTACTCGCATAAAGAGGGAAGCCCAGGCCATGGGTAAACTGGGCGACCACCCCAACATCGTCAGCATCTACGACCTGGGAGACCACCAGGGACAGCCGTATATTGTCCTTCCTTTGATGTCAGGTGGTGATGTCGAGGGTCTGATTAAGAAAGTCCCCGATCATAAGGTGCCATTGGAGCAGGCTCTTGATATAGCCAGAGCCGTTTGCCAGGGATTGGTCTTTGCCCACGCTAAAGGCATTATCCACCGGGATATCAAACCGGGCAATGTCTGGCTGACGGGTGATGGCATGGTCAAGATCGGCGATTTCGGGCTGGCGGTAGCGC
>CAYLVC010000131.1:0-5652 GCA_964387005.1 uncultured Dehalococcoidales bacterium
AGCGGGCCAGTACTCGTTCACTTAAAGTAGACTCTGCCGCCGTATTCCCGTCCCCGACGCCCAGCAGTATCAGGTCTCTTGCGGGTGGGTTGACATGGGGTGGCTTCAACTCGGTCAGGTCGGCGCCCTGGTCCCTGCGGATATTTTTGTACCTGGAAAATACTCCCTGCGGCAGCAGTGTGACATTGATCCACCGGCTGTTTATCAGAGAGTCGATGCTGGACAACTGGCCGTAAACGTATGAACCGCCGTCTATTTCCTGTATTTTACGGTAGAGCTTTTCTTCTATTTCCCGGGGGTCGGCATTAAATTCTTTAGCCGGTTCGATATATAAATGCAGCCTGGGGATGTCATCGATTTCCTTGCGGGCGATCCAGTCTTTATATTGAATACCGCTATTCTCCAGTGCCTGCCAGATTATGCGTTCATTCAGGCGGATAAAGCCCAGGTCGATCAGGTCGTCCACCCGTCCTTCCGGCATCATCTGGGGCAGCCTGATGCCCAGGACGGTGTTCTCCAGTGAGGTGATTCTGATCAGGTTCCCGGTACGGTACCTGACCAGCGCACCGCCGTGTAAATTGGTTATCACCAGTTCGTACAATTGGCCGGGTTCCACCTCGTCCAGCAGCAGCGTTCGCGGATTACGCTTTTGGGCCGGAGAAGACTGTGCGCATTCGCTTTCCGGGATAAATTCAAGGAAATTAAGGTTGGGAAAGAATACCATGTCTTTATAGTCCCAGGTCTGGGTGGCGACAACGGTGGTTTCGGTGTTACCGAAGACATCCAGCGGTGTTACACCCCACAACTCCCTGATTTTTTCCTTATATACCAGGCTGTCAGTGCCCATTGACATAATGTAATCGAGTTTCCACAGGTCTTTGGGCATCAACTGACGTCCGGCGCGTTTGCTCCTGATCAGGCCCCGGGTCAGGCGGAACAGAGCCCGTGGCTGTGTTAACATCCTGCTTTTACGGGTCTTGCCCGAACGGTCCTTGAATTTAAGCCCGATGGCTACCAGCACACCTCCCACTCCGAAAAAGCCGTCCATTCCGTGTGAAAGTGCCAGGTTGAAGCCCTTCTCCACTCTTTCCTCAAAACCGGAATTCTCCGCTTCATTCAGCGCCGGCAAAAAGTGGCAGTCGATATCCCGGGTAAGCCTGTGAGCGACGGCGTTGGTCAGGTAGGGTGCGCCCGAAGCGGCATAAAGGATTTTCATTTTGTCCCGAATGGCGATTTCACCCCTGCGGCGGCAGGAGCCGAATATGGCTACCGCTCCGAAAGCCAGTCCGGCCTCTTCCCAGAAGCGTTCGCTCACCGGTACCCACTTGTAGCGGTATTCACCGGCTTTTCCCAGTGTTTGTATCCATTCAACCGGTTTGGCCGGCAAGACGCTTTCTCTTTTTTCCAGCAGTTCCGGGCAATAGTCTTCATAAACGGTCAGGGGCACTTGCTTTCTGAATTCATCCACGCTGTTGGGTGCGGCTCCCCTGAAGATCTTTTTACCCAGCTCGCATTTCCTGAGCAGTCCAATCTGTTCCAGCATCAGGCTGTTTTGAATACTCATAAACTGAGCGATGTCCAGATCGATGAACCCGCAGCACAGCTTCCATAGTTCATCATCGTTCTTGCCGGTTAGCAGATCGTGCAGTTTGGACATATTGAACTCCTCATCCTCAATTCAGACATGTGCGCACAACTGTGTGCGCACGTTGGCGTGAATATAACATGGCACACTTTTTGAGGGCTGAGAAGTTGTTATCGTCTAGAAGATTGTTCTATTTGTGACGATTGAGTGTGATGCGCTGCCTTTTGCCGGATCAGGCCCTGGTCAATTCACCTCCGTCGACCGGCAGGTATACGCCGGTGATGAAGGCGGCATCATCGGAGGCCAGAAACAGAGCCGCCCGGGCGATATCCTCCGGCTGGCCCATGCGTCCTAAAGGAATAAGCTGACTGATGCGTTCGGGAGACAGGTCGCCTGCATGACCGCGGCTCATCGGGGTATCGATTCCACCCGGGACGATGCAGTTGACGTTGATCGAGTACCTGGCCCACTCCTGGGCAAGGGCGCGGGTGAAACTGATTACGCCCGTCTTGGCGGCAGCGTAAGGGCTCATGTTTATCTGTGCCCTGAGGGCTGCGATTGACGAGATATTGACGATTTTTCCGGTTTTATGCTCTGCCATCCAGCGTCCGGCTTCCCTGCTGCAAAGGTATGTCCCGCGTAAATCAACCGCCATTACCCTGTCCCAGGTTTCCACGCTTGATTCCAGCACCGGCTCGCCGCCCCCGACACCCGCGTTGTTGACCAGGATGTGCAGGCCGTTCAGCTCCTCGATGGTCCTTTTGACCATGCCTATTACTTCTCTTTCGTCGGCAATGTCGGCCCTTACCGTGATTGATTTCCTGCCCAGTTGTCTGACTTCTTCACTGGTTTTTTCAGCCGAGGGAAGGTCGATGTCATTGACGGCGATATCTGCTCCTTCCCGGGCAAAGAGCAAGGCGGTAGCCCGCCCGATGCCGCTGCCGGCCCCCGTTACAAGCGCGACTTTTCCTTTCAGTTTCATGGTTTTTCTCCTGAGTATATTTTCAAGTAATCGCCCATGCCTTTTGTCAGAGTCAACACAATCTATAATTGCGGTGAGCAGCCATCTGCGAAAAACAGGAATATCTTCACCTGATTATATCACACAGGATAATCGATTTGCTCAGAAGAGAAGACAGTCAATTTAAGGCAGAAGGTGAAATAAAGACTTATGCCGGAGACCGGCAGTACTCAGCCTACCGGGGTTTCATCTGGCTGAGGCCTCAGCAGGCTGAGGTAAAAGGGGAAGTGAGAAACTAAATGTCGCTCCCTTGTTCTTCCGGCTCTCCACCCAGATTTTACCCTGGTGCAGTTCTATGAACTGCTTGCACAAGGCCAGTCCTAAACCCAGCCCGGAATAGGTCTCTTTTCCGCTGCCGATCTGGTTATAAGGAAGAAAAAGTTGGTCCTGCTCCGATAGGTCGATACCTTTGCCGGAATCCTGGATGGAGACAACCAGTTCGTTCTGCCGGATGGCGGCTTTCAGCCTGATTTGTCCGCCGTCAGGTGAATACTTCATGGAATTATTCAGTAAATTGAGCAGCACCTGCCGCAGTCTGGACTCGTCGCCCTGAATGGAAGGCAGCGTGCCGGGAGCATCCAGGAGCAGGCTCTGTTGCCTGTGTTCCAGTTGAGGCTGAACGTATTTTGCTACTTCCTCCAGCAGGGGCTTCAGGTTCAGGGGCTCACAGTGTACTTTCAGCATCCCCAGCTCCCCGCGGGAAATATCCAGCAGTTCATCCACCCTGCCGTTCAGCCTGACGGCCCCGTTATAGATATTGCGGGCCAGGTTTTTGAGGGTTTCCTCCTGGATAAACTCCAGCATGGTCTCGCTGGACACCACGATGGGCGTCAACGGCGTCTTCAGTTCATGCACCAGCGCCCTGAAGAAATCCGCCCGTTTCCTGATTTCATTTTCGAGACTTTGCCGCGCTGTTTTTTCGCTTTTGTAGAGGGACTGCGTGCCGGAATAGAGCTGAGAATTCATGACCGATGTGGATATCTGATAAGTCAGCTGCTCCAGAAAACGGATTTGCTCCTGACTGTAAACACTGGAACGGCGGCAGGCCAGTGTTAGAAATCCAATTACCTCATTCCTGGTTATCAACGGCAGACAGACAATGGTACTGGCTCCGGCCTTCATCAGATGATCGATAAAAGCGGAATCGGAGGCAGTATCGGGGGAATAGATGCGGTTTTTTTTGTCAAGTACAATCCATTCCATCCCCGATCCCCGGGCCGGCAGGGAAGTGGGGAGATGGCAGGTAATATTGCCCTTGTTGTAAACGGCGGAAAGTTCCAGTTCGTCCTTTTGCAGAACGCTTATCAGGGCAAAGTCGATCTCGACAGCCTCCTGAAGACCCAGGATAAAGGTGTCGAAGATGTCCTTGATGTCCAGGCTGGAAGTAATGATCCGGGTTAGACGGTTGATGACGGACAGCTCTTTCTCCCGTTTTGCCAGCTCATTCTGGAAACGCTCTTTCTCCAGGGTGACCGCCACCTGGTTGGCAATGTTTTCTATCAGTCCGGCGTCCTCAATGGAATATTTTCCGGTCAGCTTCTTTTCAAAGGCCAGAATACCCACCAGACTGCCATGGTTCAATAAAGGAAAGAACAGCTCAATGCCGGCATTGACGATACCGGTCCTCTCAGCCGACCATACGCCTCTCAATTCGGCCTGGATATCGAGGTCTTTGCGTGTCAAATACTGGCTGTGGAGATAGTCTATGATGGGGCTGTCATGCCTGATGTGGAAAGACGGGATTACGCCGATGGAGGGCTCGCTGAAACTTATTATGAAATCGCTGGAGTACTGGTCGGGTAAAAGGAGAAAAGCCCGGCGGCAGTCAAGGCTTTTAACCAGAGGCGAAAGCAGTCCTTCCCCCAGTTCCTTGAGATTCTGAACGCCCTGCATTTTATGGGATACGAAATCAAACAGCTCCCGGCGGTATTGATAGCGCTGCCTGTAAAAAAGCCGGTCGATCTTTTCCAGGATGAAAGGACGCAGCCAGAACAGAATACCGGTGACTGCCAGGGTCCCCACGCTGGAGCTGATTATCATGACGGGAGTAATTTCCAGCCCATAAGTAAAATGGCCGATGATCTGGACAATTTCAAAAACGCCGACGCTCAAAACAAAAATCGCTGCCCAGCCTAAAAGCCTGCGCAGGAAGACGCTGCAACTGATCAGGTCATGCTTGACCACAGCATAAGCCAGCACGCTGGCGCAGATAATACAGGCGATGCTGCCCAGGGAGAAATTGCTGGCCTGGGGCGCCACGCTGGGGATGCCGAAAAGCGAGAGCAGGCCGATGGCGCAAATGAGATAGCCCAGTTTGTTGCGCACTTCCGGTGAGGAATTGGTCACCAGTTTCCTGGCCAGCATGATCAGTCCCAGGATGGCAAACAGGGCCATCGGGCCCACCCACAGCGCAATCCACCAGCCGTATACCGGGAAGACCTTCCAGTTTTCGACAGTCACACCCGGCGGCATAATATTGAGAGTGCACAACGCCGCGGTAATGGCGATCAGGGTGTAGCCCAGCAGTACCCAGGAATTTCTCGACTGGTTAAGGAATCCCCGGCAGAAATAGTAGAGCTGGACCACCCAGAAAAGAGAGCTGATGATAACCAGTTTCAGCAGCAGCAGCTTGTGATCCGGTAAGAACGGACTGCGCAGAAGAAAGTCAGTTACGCTCCAGATTGCCGCCGGGACCAGAGCCAGCAGGAACAACTTATGCTGGCGGGTCAAGGGGCGGTTCAAAACCGTCACCAAAAACAGCACTATGTACAATACCGCCGAAATAGCCGGGATATAGTGTTGGATGTTCATAAAATACTTATTCCCGAGATTCCTGGATATTATTGCTCAGCACAGTAAATATTACTTTTTAAGGCACAGCCTGAACAACCGTGCTGCATTACAATCGGTATGGGTGTTTTAACAGATAGGCCAACCGGATAGTCGTATACATAATACCGATGTTTGTATCTTCAAGAGGTTTTTTCCCATTTTAACGGCTGATTAATAACTTGATATGTGTTTTATTTTGTATATTGACATCAGG
>CAYLVC010000131.1:5752-7880 GCA_964387005.1 uncultured Dehalococcoidales bacterium
TTTAACGGCTGATTAATAACTTGATATGTGTTTTATTTTGTATATTGACATCAGGCGAATATATGGTAGAATCTAGTTGATCATGAGAACGGTCAAATATATTATAAAAAGATAACCAGACTATTATTCAGGAGGCTGTGATGAAGCTAACCGGTCTATTTAGAATCCTGGCAATCATCGGTGCATTGACCATGCTGTTCTCAAGCAACTGCTGGAGCGTGCCGGTAATGGCGGATGGGGATGAGGTGGCGGGAAGCAAAATCAGCAGTTTGCTATCACTCCATGTTAAACTAAAACAACCCCGGGCTTACGAAATATCTCAAAATTCACTGGATATTCTGGGGCGGGACTTTCCATCAAATAACGAACCTGCTCCTGCGGCTGTGGAAAGAGTGTTTCTTCACTTTGTTGAGCCACCCTCGGATGCCCAGATAGCCGAGATGGAAGCAATGGGTGTTACGGTTTACCCCGGTACCTGGATTCCACCGGTTAATGATTTCAAGACCGGCTTTATTCTGGCGGAAATGCCTGTAGACAGGCTGGACTCACTGGCAGAAAAAAACTATATTGCCATGATGGATACCGCTGAAAAAATGCTATCGCCGCAAAATGACTCGGCAAGGGCGGCTATGAATGTCGGCCCGGTATGGGACGAAGGGAATACAGGGACAGGGGTAACGGTGGCGGTGATCGATACGGGGCTGGATTCTTCCAACCCGGATTTTTCACCGCTGATGGCCAAAATAGACTACTCCAAATATCCGACCGCTGATGAAAAGGTCGATAATCCGGTTACCGGCCATGGCACACATGTAGCCGGCAGCCTGCTGGGGCGGGGGGTTCACAGTCCACAATATAAAGGCGTGGCCCCGGGGGCGAATCTGGTCTTTATCAAGGTGGGTGATGATGTCACAGGAAAGGCAACGTCGGACGCTGTGACTTATGCCATACGGGACGCCGTAGACCTTTATCATGCCAGGATCATTAATTTAAGCATAGGGGGCTGGAGCCAGTATCATGACGGCAGCGACCAGGTCTGCCAGGCGGTGGATTACGCTACAAGCCAGGGAGCGACGGTTTTTACCGCAGCCGGGAATTATGGTGATAGATGGTGGCATCATGCCGGAATTGTACCTGCCAATAGTTCGGTAGATGCCGCTATCACATTTCCGTACGATGACGATAGCCCGAACACGACCAGTTACCTGGCAACCAATCTTGTCTGGTATGATGGTCCGGGAATACACAATTCTCTCAGCCTGCAATATTATAACTACTCTTATGATAGATTTCATCCGCTAATACCTTCAATAAGCAGCGAACAATCTGAAAGCTTCAGAGGTACCGAGTCCATACACTATTGTTTGAAAGATTTTGTTGGCAGCGGGAAATATAATCTCAGGGTTCAGAACAACTCTTCTAGCGACCAGTTTTTCCACCTTTATTATGAAGGAGGTTCAACGGCGGTAAGTTTCGATTGCGCCAATTTTGAATACACTCTCGGTAGTCCGGCAGAAGCGGACACAGCTATAGCTGTCGGCGCGTATGTAACCAGGAACCAATGGACAAACTACAAAGGCTCAAGCTACACGATCAGTGATTCCGGAACGGTTGGTACTATTGCCAGATTCAGCAGCAGGGGGCCAAGGGTGGACAGCGGCGCCCCTGAAAAGCCGGATATTGTGGCGCCGGGCTGCGTTGTTATTTCGAGCCGGGCTCCGGTATACTGGCCGGGTGACTCCTATTACGATCCGCTTATAATCGATGATGACGGGCAACATCTGAACGGTTCAGGTCCGGCGAATTATATAGTCATGCAAGGCACCAGCATGGCCAGCCCTGTTGCGGCCGGGGTGGGAGCACTAATTTTGAGTAAGAACCCCACCCTTACTCCGGCCCAGGTTAAAAGCGCCATTGCAACTACCGCAACCGACAAAGGTACCGCCGGTTTTGATAGTATTTATGGCTGGGGATTGGTAAATGCCGATGCTGCGGTCAATTCCCACGATAACCTTATAGTCACAACCAATAGCGCCAGCCATATTTCAGAAACAGGGGCCACTCTCAACGCGGCACTCAGCTCAACAGGCGGCTCAAGCAGTGTGGCGGTGAGTTTTGAATACGGTTT
>CAYLVC010000132.1:0-5890 GCA_964387005.1 uncultured Dehalococcoidales bacterium
GAAGGAGAGGCTGGCAGCCAATCCCACAATCAGCGTTCGCTGCGGTCTTAAAGTGACGGCCATAACCGGAGACAGCCGGGTTGAGGGACTTGAGGTAGTCGATGCTTCAGGGAGCAGCCGGGAGACAATTAAAGCGGACGGAGTGCTGGTGCATATCGGGCTTGATCCCAATACTGCTTATCTGGAGGGTATTGTGGAACTGGACAGGCAGGGACAGATTGTTGTCAACAGCCAGATGGAGACCAGTGTGCCGTCGATCTTCGCTGCGGGCGATATCCGCAGCGGTTCGTCCGGACAGGTATCTACAGCCGCAGGCGACGGGGCCACAGCGGCAATTTCAGCCGTTCATTTTTTGCAGCAGAAGGGATGATCTTGGTGGATTAGAGATGAGGTAGTGGGGGGTTGCGCCCTCACTCATCCTTGCTGGTTATATAGTGCGTTCCATCGGATGCCCCCTGCGGATCGAAGGCCTTCTTGATTCTTCTCAGCCAGGTATGATAGTTGGAACAGTGAGGCCCGTAAAAATCATGGGCGGCGTCGCCGAAAACGTGGCCGGGTACACCGTAATGATCGCGCACAGCCGTTTCATTGGCCGCAGGCAGGAACTCCTGTGTCAGCACCTTATAGGTGGTTGGATTGGGCAGGTAGCGAATCAGCAATTCGCCGTGGCCGAAATGGCCGTGCTCAAAGGACTGGGTGAAGGGGGAAGTCTTGTCATCATAGACCAGCCCGCGCTTGATCAGCTCGCCTTTCATCTGGCCGGTCTTGTAGATGTAGTCCGCCATCAGCCTGAAGGAATCCGTACCGCCTACCTCGCCGCCGAAGCATCCCGTAGCCCGAAAGACCTCGCGGATGGAGCCGGTGATGCGTATCCAGCGCCAGATGCAGCCACCCGCCACTTTGGGATCATCCAGCAGTTTGGGCACGGCCTGTCCGCCGGTCTCCTCCATGATACGGGCCAGTACCCGGATTTTATACTGGAAGTCGCTGTCCGAGTTTCCGGCCATGATGATCATGAAGCAGGGTCCCTGGACATATTTGTTAAACTCTTCAAATAAGCGGACGTCTTCCTCGTTGCTGGTGGCGATGTTGGCCGAGGCCATGGCCGCATTGAAGCCCATGAACTCGAAGGCAATCTCGCTCTCTCCGATTTTACATTGAGCCTCATCCAGTTTGTCCATGGAGGGCATGGAATAAAAGCCGATTGAAAAATGCTCGGGGATACAGGCCGGAGCATAGCCGGGTGAAACGCCCTCGATGGGGAAAGTTGGTGGGCCAGGCCAGTGGTAGATCTTGGTGGCGGCTTTGGTATAGATGCCCAGTCCACCCAGCGGCACCACGTTGCCCCTTACCAGTCCACGCAGCGAAGGGCCGGGTCCGTCCCCGCAGAACCATTCGTCCATAGCGCCCAGGGTACCAAAGCGTATGATTTCACCTTCCGGGCTGACCCATTCCAGTGCCAGCTGGTTCCTCTCACCGTAGCTGGCAGTCTGGCTGAGGTGGCCGATGCCCTGGTGGGCGACAATCGGCATAGCCGAGCAGTTAGTGCCTGCGCCGGTCTGGTTGCAAATGAAGCCCCTTTTCATCAGCTCTGACTGTAGCTGGGCGCCCACAACGTAGGGCTCGACCACTGCGAACATGTTTTTCTCATTGATCTCCAGGATGTGGTCCATGCGCCGCAAATCGACTTTGATAACCCCCGGTCCGGAAGCGTCATTGTAGGGTCCCCAGCCGGTGCTGGAGGCCTTGAATTTCAGTCCGAACCGGTTGCACAGCCGTACCACCCCCTGGACATCCTCCGTAGTACCCGGCAGCACCGCTGCCTCAAAGAGAGGTGTGAACTTGTCCGGTCCGGCATAAAGACCGGAACGCCAGGAATAGGGGTACATTATCACAGGATCTGCGGAGATGTTTTCTTCGCCCAGGATTCCTTCAAAGGCCCTATACTGTTCACCGGTTAATGTCATCTCATGACCTCCCTTATAAGGCTGCTTCCGCCAAAAGTTCGACCACATCGTATATTTTCAGGCTGCTGCTTCCCATTTTGAGATAATCGCTGAAATTCTTCTGGCAACCCGGGCAGGCTGTGGCGATAGCACCTGCCCCGGTACTCTCAGCTTCCCGGATCCTTTCCTGTGCCGTCCATATGGCAAAGCCGGGATTGCTTTCTTTCACTCCGCCTCCGGCTCCGCAGCACCAGACGTATTCCCTGTTTCTGGGCATCTCCCTGATTATTGTTCCGGGGATGCTCCTGAGCACCTCACGGGGGGGTTCATAGATGCCGAAGGCGCCTCTTCTGAACTCCCTGGGTGGATCGAAAAGTATCATCTGTCCGGGACGGCGCCGGCCTTCCCAGTGAATATAAGGTTCCCCCAGTCTTCCCAGATAACAGGGATCGTGGTAGGTAATTTCGATGTCCAGAGGGCGGTGAGGTTTGAGTTTACTTTGGCCGATAAGGCGCGCAAAATACTGGGTGGTATGCAGCACCTCCAGTCCTCCCTTGAGTTTGAACCGGTCGTAAAGCACGTTAAAGGCCTGGTAGCATTCGGCGCACCCGGTAACCAGTAATTTAGCCCCTGACTCATTGATCTGCTGCATATACCTGGCGGCATTTTGCAGGAAGTCAGCCTGGTATCCCAGGTGAAAAGCCCGTCCTCCGCAGCAGATTTCTTTAAGACCGGCGGCGCCTGCATCAACCCCGGCTTTTTGCATCAGCCGGACGGCAGCCCGGGCGTTTTTCCACAGTCCGGGGTCGGTTGCAGTGCGGCAGCCGGCATGAAAGACCACCTCCGTTTTCTCCGAAGTGCTGTCTTTGAGGTTGAGCCCGTCAAACCAGTTCTCGTTTGTCCAGGCCGGGGACTGGACCATGCGGCCCGCTTTCCTCAGACCGTTCGCCATCTGGTCCAGCGCGGGCAGGGTATGGCCTTTTCCCACGCAATCCGCCCTGAGGGCAATAATCGGTTCCAGCACCTCCATGTCCATGGCGTATTTGCAGGAGATGTCACAGGCCCCGCACATCTGGCAATCATAGATTACCTCCAGCAGTTTATCCGTATACTCAAGTTTATTCTCCAGGAGGGCCACACCAAGGGCCAGCCTGCCGCTGCCGGAATAGGCATGGAAATTGTAGCGGGCGATGCTGGGACAGGCGGAAACATATTGATAACCTTTGACCTGTTCAAAAGGGATGAATTTACAGGCCGAACAGCGGCAGCAGGTCTCCATATCCTGGCGGTATTCAGCTAGCGTCATCTCGCTCTCTCCTTGGATCGAAATTTGAAGGATACTAAATCTTGACTACCCCTCACCTTAATCCTCTCCGGCACCCAGGGGGTACCCGCCATCCGATTCGCTGCGGCGAGTCAAGGCATGGGGCGAGGAGATGGGGCAGGTTAAAAGCACAGCTTGCCGGGATTCATGATATTGTCCGGGTCGACGATGGCCTTGACCTTTTTAAGGGCAGCCACGGATGCGGCATCCCGGTTGATGATCAGGCGGGCATTTTCTCCGTACGGCCGCGAAAAGAAGGCCTTACCCTCCAGGAGTTCCCTGGTGGCTGTATGCGCCAGGTTTTTTATTCTGGTGGCCTCTTTACCGGCGGCGGGATCATAAAATAAGTTGAACTCACAGTGGCAGTTGACACCCTGGACAACCGGCTGAAGATATACTCCCAGCTCGGTCCCAGGATAACCGGCGGCAGCAGAGACATCTCGCATCAGTCGCACCTGCCCGGGTATGCGGTCGAGAAGGGTCAGGAAAAAGATGTCCTGTGAACCTCCCCCGTTTTGCAGTTTCCAATACGGCTCGGGTGAAGATTTCTTGATGATTTCCAGGAATTCCCGGGCGGTGACAACTCCCAGCGATTTAAGCGCTTTAACCCCGATTCGCTGTGTCAGGGCGGTCATATCCGTGACCTGTCCGCTGATTCTCTCTTCCGGCAGGTAATCATAGGCTGCGATATTGAAAAATAGTACCCAGGGCGGCAAATTTGCCCGGATCTCCGGATAATCGCCTTTTCCGGCGACGGCCAGGATCAGCGCCAGGCTGGTATTGTTCAGGACAAAACACTCGTTAACCAGTCTGAGCCTGATCAGCCAGTGAAGCATGTCCAATATTCTCTCAAGCTCCGGACAGGCGATGAAAAACGGCTCTTCCAGGCGGGGAATGAGTTCCAAACGGGCTGAAACCCAGGTGACAATGCCCATGGTGCCCTGCGAACCCTGTATGAGGCGGTACCAGGAAGCCGATGAAGGCCCGGCTGCCTCCTTTTGAAACCCCCCGGCTGCCCATTGCTCTTCGATGGCGCCGGAGCCGGCGGCTGCCCCTGTGCGGAATACTTCTCCGGTGCCGAAGACTATCTCGGTGCAGGCCAGGGGATCGGCAATATCCCAGTGGTATTTGGGCATGATGACCGGTTCACGTTCCAGCAGGCTGCCCGCCACGGACTTGGAGCGCCGGGGCAGCAAAGGCATATTCAGTCTGAGACCCCTCATGGATACGGCTTCAGCCAGTTCCGTAAAGGTCACACCAGCTTCAAACATGGCGACCCGATTCTTACGGTCGATATGCAGCACTTTTTTCATCCGGCTCAGGTCGACTATCAGCGCTCCTCCTGTCGATGGGATGGAATCTCCTCTGAAATGCGGTTCTCCCGAGCTTAGAGGTACAAGAGGAGTACGGTATTTTTTGGCCAGTTTGACGATCTGGAGTACCCCGGCGGCGTCTGCCGGTCTGATCACCGCTGCCGGTTTAACAGCAGGCACAAAACTCATGTCAGCGGTATATTGCTCAAGAAGTGGTCCATCCTGGATGACATTCTCCACTCCAACTATGCCGGCCAATTCGGTTTCAGGAATCATGAGCACCTCCCCGGGAGAAATATTACGTAAGCGAATATCCACAGCGTATTGAGTTATTCCATTATAGCTGTTAATACCGGGGTTGTCATCAGGGAGCAGGGTTAGAAGATCAGTGGTTTTTACTCTCCCCAGGCCATTCCGGCGTCGCTGACGGCCGCGCCGGAGACATCCACAATTGCGGCGCCGCCATCGATCACCAGCACAGCCCCGGTCATAAAGGTCGAGTCATCGCTGGCCAGGTAAACGATAACACCCGTCATTTCCTGCGGGGAGGCAACCCGGCGCAGTGGCACATTTTTGGAGAAATAATCGAAGGTCCCATCCAGGTTTTTATTCAGCTTTTTGGCCAGGCCGGCCATTGAATGCTCGATCATGGTTGTCCTGGTGCCGCCGGGGCAGACCGCATTGCAGCGGATTTTTGCCACCCCGTAGTCCAGCGCAGCCTGTTGGGTCAGCATGATCAGTCCGGCCTTGGAGGCGCAATAAGCGGGCATGGCTGGAATGCAGCGTATTCCAGCCAGGGAGGCCACATTGATAATCGATCCGCCGCCGGCTTTTTTCATGTGCGGTATCGCCAGCTTCATAGTATAAAGCGGCCCGGTCAGGTTGGTCTCGATTACCCTGTGCCAGAGGGCCGGATCAATGTCGGCGATCGCGCCCGGCGGATCAATGCCGGCATTATTGACCAGAACATCCAGCTTGCCGCCGAACGCCACTGTTTTTTCAATCATTCTGGCGGCGTCTTCGTAGTTAGCCACATCCCCGGCACAGGTCGTGACGGAATCTCCAGGTATGCGGGCGGCTTCCTCGTCCAGCACTTCCTGCCGCCGGCCAGTAATACAGATCCTGGCCCCTTCAGCTACAAAGCGCTCGGCGATTGCCGCCCCGATGCCGGTACCTCCTCCGGTGATGAGTGCTACCTTGCCCTTCAGTTGCATTTTTTACTCCTCCTGTTTCTTCTCCGGGTGATCTCCTGAATTACGTTCCAAGGCGTCCCCTTGGAACGTAATTCAGCCAATATCCATGGCAGC
>CAYLVC010000132.1:5900-7880 GCA_964387005.1 uncultured Dehalococcoidales bacterium
AATTGCATTTTCTCTCCTCCTATTCTGTTTCCAGGTGATCTTAGCTCCGCAAGGGGATGCCTTGGAACGTATATCAGCTAATATCCATGGCGGCGAAAAAGCCTTCCGAAACAGCACTGGCCAGGTTGCCGCGGCGGTTATGGCAATCACCGATGACAAAGACCTCGGGAGCCAGCCCGTCCAGTGATTTCACTAAATCTATGCGCGGTTCTACACCCAGGGCCAGCACCAGGGTATCACAGGGGATTTCCTGCTTTCTCTGGTCCTTGAAGGCGATCACCGCTGCGCTGTTTGTTACAGCCTCCAGCTTGACGCTGGTTATTATCTCTGTATTGTATTTTTTGAGCATATCCCAGACAGTCCTGACGCCGATGAAGGGCGCATTCACATTTATTTCTTCAGGGGAAAGCATATCGATCAATGTGACCTTTTTGCCTTGCTGGGCCAGGTTAAGGGCGGTTTCCGAGCCGGTCAGTCCGGCCCCTGCCACAACCACGTTGTTACCGACTCTGGCTGTTCCCAGATCGGCATCGCCTGCCCAGACGATGTTCGGCCCGTCAATTCCGGGGATGCGGGGGATAAGGGGGGTGGAACCGACGGCAATAACCAGGACATCCGGTTTCTCGTTCTTTATTTTTTCAGGGGCAGCCGGGTTGGAGAGCCTGACCTCTATGCCCGGGGTATTCAGTGTGGTGCGCACAGCCCAGTCCAGGTAGTCTTTCATATCAGCCTTGAAGGGCGCAGCCGAGGCAGCGATAATCATACCGCCCAACCTATCCTCTTTTTCCATCAGCACTACCCGGTGTCCGCGTCCGGCGGCTCTTCTGGCGGCTTCCATGCCTGCCGGACCTCCGCCTGCTACCACTACCTTCTTCTGCTGCTTGATCGGGGGAAGATGGGTGAACTCGGACTCTCTTCCGTTGAGCGGGTTGACCACGCAGCGGATGGGAATGTAAAAATGATGTGTGCGGTTAATGCAGGTATTGCACCTGACGCAGGGCCTGATGGCGCTTTCCTCGCCCTGCCTGGCCTTGTTGATGGAGTCCGGATCGGCCAGAAGAGCGCGGTTCATCGCCACCATATCTGCCTTGTTTTCAGCGATTATCTGTTCCGCCATGGGCAGGTTGATGGAACCCAGGGCGGTGACCGGAATCTTCAGGGCTTTTTTATATGTTTCGGCGTAATGGACGTTGATCCCGCGGGGGACATAGGTGGGCTGGATCATGAGGGAGGAGAGTTCGGGCACAAACAGGTTTCCTACCGAGATATGGGCCAGGTCTATCCTGTCCTGTATCATTTTGGCAAAGGCCATCTGTTCTTCCAGCCTGATGCCGTCGGGCGCCAGCTCGTCGGCGCTGATGCGGTATTCGATGGCCAGGCGGCTGCCTACCTTGTCCCTGATGGCATCCAGCATTTGACTGACAAAACGGGCACGGTTTTCAAATGACCCTCCGTAGGCGTCCGTGCGCTGGTTTTTTTTGGCCGAAAGGAACTGGCTGATGACGTGACCGTGGGCGCCATGGATCATGATCATATCCATCCCGGCGTTCATTGCCCGGAAGGCGGCCATGGCAAAAGCATTGATTACGGTCTTGATGTCCTCCTGGGTCATGGTCATCGGCGTACGGATGGTCCTGAAGTCCAGGTAGGTCAATTCTATGGAGGCCTTAGCCCCGTATCTCTGGATGGCTTCGGCCAGTTTGTTCAGGCCGTTGATGGTCTTATCCGATCCCAGGTCCAGGATATGGCCTACGGCGCGTGAAATATCGCTGATCACCGGGGAATCACCCACGGTGACGATCCCTGCTCCTCCCCTGGCCAGTGCTCTTTCCCACTCAATCAGTTCACGGGAGACATCGCAGTCGCTGGTAGCCAGGAAAGGCATGGCGGGAGCCGTCTCAATGCGGTTTTTAACAGTGATATTGCCGATTTTCAGGGGTTGAAAAATATGCGTGTATTTATTCACTTTGAGACTTCCTT
>CAYLVC010000133.1:0-7854 GCA_964387005.1 uncultured Dehalococcoidales bacterium
GGCGGACTATCGTAAGGCGGGGGCGGATCCGCCATGCCTATGCGGAAATATTCACCGGTGGCCTTCCGCTTCCAGCGCAACCTCTGGACCAAAGGGGTATTGAGTCTGATAGCCCCTTGCTGCCACAGCGGACAGTATTTAACACACAGACCGTCATAGGTGCATTCATCCGGATACAGCACAACCGGGACTTTTCCTTTTTCGGGATTGGGCATGAGTATATCCATCACACATTCTCGGACGCAGATGTTGCAGCCATCGCAGACTTTATCATCGAATATGACCGGTTCGTTAGGGGTTACTTTATTGGGAAACATGCGCACTTCTTTTTGCTCCATCATGTTTTCCTCCTATTTCTTCAGCCCGCAATGGGCTTCGTAGTTTTTTACCAGGTCGCCATGGTAGTCCAGAGGCAGCTTGCCTGTCTTGACTTTTCCCTCAACCAGTTTGATAGTAACCCAGTGATGCCACTCGGGGGGATCAAGCGCGGGATAGTCCTGGCGCTTCAGATTGAGGTAGGTGCTGCTGGCCTTGCGAGCCAGGGAAGCTTCCAGTATCATCCGGTTGGCATTCATTATGTTGAAGGCCTCCAGAGTGCGCATCAACTCGTGCGGGTTCCGGGCATAAGCGGCAGCCGCCTCGCTGGCTTCAAGCTCATCATACCACCTCAGCCCCAGCCTCAATAGCTCTTCATTCTTCACATCGGGGCAGTAGTCCTGCATGACCTTGCATATCACCATATTAAGCTCTTTCCAGTTCAGACCGCTTTCGCGCTGCACAGGGGCATAGACACGGGCCTTTTCGGCTTCCACCTGTTGTCGGTCCACTGCCAACTGCTCAACCCCGGCTGCATAGGCGGCTGCCCGTCTGCCGGCATATTTTCCGGTAGAGGCGGCGCCTGCATGCGCATCACAGAAAAACACCTGCTGTCCGCCTGTAAACAGGCCATCCACAGTGGTCTTCATATCCCAGTCGATAACCAGTCCGCCGCCGATTTCTCCGAAGTCCCGCCACTGCGGGGGACCGCCACCGGCATAGACCTGGGCCATGTCTTTATCGGGATCAAAACCAGCCTCAGAAAAATTGCGGTAGACAGGTATCAGGTGTTTAGATTCCTGAGCCTGCATCATGCGCCAGACAACCTTGCGTTCCATCTCGGGTAAAGATGGCAGGTCGGCATAAAGCGGCAGGGTTACATCCACCACTTCCATGCCTCCTTTTGCCGGGTAGAATTCGGAAACACCAGAGGCTCGCATGGGACGCGGCGGGGCGTAGTTGTAATTCCGCTTTACATCCGGAGCGATGGGTATCAAGCCCCCGCCCGCGATGAAAAATTTCTGCCCCGGGGCCGGCCGGTTGCGCTCGGCGATGGTCTTGAGCACCCTGCCATCCCGGTCAACCCAGGGGATTTCTTTTCCCCTGTTATCCACCACGGTACACGGGTTCCATCCAGCCCCACCAACCGCAGCGCCGGAGGAGAAGGGTCCGCCAAAGGAACCGGTGGAGGCTTCCATTCCCGTGAACTCGGCGCCGGCTCTCCAGGCCATGACGTAGCCATCTCCGGACAACGGAGGCATACTGCCGAATCCGGTGTACTCCGTAGTAAAGATCCATTGCCGCCTGGGCTGGGCCATACACAGTACAGTGGCCTTCCCTTTGAATATGTAGAACTCTCCGGTATGCACATTAACACCCGTTGCGCCGATTACCCTGGAGCCAGTTTTACCCCCCAGGGTGAGGAGTCCCGTGACCATGACGCGGTCATAGATGTTGACCCCCAGGCGTTTGCACTGGTTGTAAAGAGCAGGCTTGATATTACTTCCCCAGACGCGTATGTTGTATTTATTCTCATAATCATGGCAAAACAGGAATTTGGTCTTTTCGTCTCTGAATTCAGCTCCCTTGAATTCGTCTTCCGAGTCTCTGATCTTGACGCCCATCTGCTCCATTTCCAGCAGACGGTCATAGCTCTCGCGGCATTGAATATAGGTGGTAATGCCGCACCGCCACCCGCTGAATATTTCGAGATTGGCCTCGGTCCATTCCTCCGGTGAGATCTTACAGGCGGGGTTGGTGTTAGCGCAGTACCATTCGTCAAGCCCTCCGCCGCCGCTGCCGCTCGTTTTCGTGGCCCCTTTTTCAACCAGGACAACCCTGGCTCCTTCTTTGGCGGCGCCCATGCTGGCCCAGCACCCCGCTATACCGCCGCCGAGAACCAGGACATCACAGTTCACTTCGTTCTCTGTACCGTAGTGTACAGGATAGGGCCAGCGGGGAGCATGCTCTTTTATCAATTCCTCGTATTGCACCTGTTTTCCTCCTTTCGGTTCGTATCGGGTCTGATTATTGAAATCCGTCCTCGATTCCGGTTTACTTGAGTATAAAAATCAAGGTTTTAGTTCGTAGGTCTTTTCGTATCCCTTAATGCCCTTAACAGTCGCATTGCGCTTTCCTTCAGAAGTTTCCTTGCCAGTTATGGGATGCTTATAGTGGAACGGAAAGATGTAACCTGAAGGGTAGCGGGCTTCTAATGCCTTACGCGGAGTATCCGGTTTGGGCATTTTATCAAAATTGATCGGGTCGGCCGCGGCAATTCGATCAGGTTTTACAAATCCTTCCCCGGGATTGGTCGTGTAATTAATTTTCCACCTGAGTTTCAAAATCTTCCATTTACCATTCTCTTTCACATATTCGTTCTCATATGTGCCGCTGTGAATGGATTCACGGACGCCTTTTCCGGAAGGGATGGCCAGCGGTCCATAACCATACCATCTTCCTTTTGCAGTTTTACCGTCCGGGGAAACATCAATAACCGGCTGGACCTGCATCAATTGATGCAGAAATTCCGGATTGGGCTCCGTAAAATGGCCGAAGAAGTACCGGACTACTCCTTCTTTGCCCAGGTATTTACTTCCCGGGAAAGAATCGAAGCAGGCATCTGGACTATCGGCAAACAGATCAACAATTTCCTGGGACATCCAGTGCTCGAGATAGTACCCGTATTTTCTCTGGAGTGTTTTTATCTCCTCAATGTCCTGTAACAAACTTATTTGTTTCTTAAGTTCCTTTATTTCGGCTTCCAGTTCATCCACCTTCATCATTTCCCTCCTGTCCTTAATATTTTTTTAATTTACCCCGCTCGATAGTCATCGCATTGCCCGAGAACAATTTCAGCTTTGTTCTGATTCCTCCAATGCCATCCAGGTCGTTTCCTGGTATGGTTTGCCCCGGGAAGCTGCATAGACGTCTTTCAGCATTTTTTCTATATGCGGAATGGTGATATCCATGTTGGCCAGACCATCTATGAACCCCAGAACCGGTACGGGAGGCATTTTCCGCAATATGGCACAGGTTTCCACAAAGAACGGGCCGCAGTTCCAGCCAAAACTCACACTCCTGTCCAGCACTCCGATAGCTTTTTTACCTTTAAGGGCCGCAGCCAGCTTTTCGCGAGGAAAAGGCCGGAACATTCTCAATTTGATCAAACCGGCCTTGATGCCCCGGTCTCTGAAACCATCTATTACAGTCCTGGCTGTTCCGGTCGCACTGCCGGAAGCGACCAGTACGATTTCAGCATCTTCGTTACGGTACTCTTCGATCTGGCCGCAGTAACTTCTCCCGAATATATTGCCATATTCTCTGTCAATCTGGTCGAATTTTTCCTTGGACCTCTCGAGAGCCGCCATGTGCTTATAACGCAACTCGGTATAAGGTAGAAGGATGCCGTGAGTGCCGATGCCCAGGGCTTTCCCAGGTACCAGTTTCATTCGTTCGGGTTGCGCTTTCAGTGTAGCTAAATAGCGGTCCACGTCCTCAATGGCCGGGATTTTTACCGGTTCGGCTGAATACGAGACGTAATAGCCGTCATAGTTGACCATCACGGGAAGCTGGATATTAAAATCTTCGGCCAGTCTGAATGCCATAATAATAGTATCAACTATTTCCTGGCAGTCCTCCACTACCAGTTGTATCCAGCCGGAGTCCCTGACCGAGATCATGTCCTGCTGTCCGCAGGAGACAGCCAGGATGCCTGGTGTTTCCCTGTTAACGTTCACCATGACCACGGGAGCCCTGTAGCTTGCGGCTACCATCATAGCATCGTACATAAAAGCCAGTCCGTAGGAAGAGGTAGCCGTAAAAACCCTGGCGCCGGCGGCGGCGGCCGCAGTTACGGCATTCATGGCTGAGTTTTCACCCTCGACCTCGATCATTTCTGCTTCGATTTGTCCATCTGCTTTGAAACGTGAAAGCAGTTCCACTACCTCAGTCTGAGGAGTAATCGGATATGATGCTATTACGTCAGGGCGGCACTGCATAACCGCGTATGCTGCGGCGGCGTTTCCCGTAATAACTCGTTGTTCCTGCTGGCGAGCTGTATAAGACATATGATCCCTCCGAGACATATAATATTTTTATAAGGCAAACCAAGAGACTGGATACCCGTGTCAGGAATATCCAGTCTCAGAGTTAAGTTCGAATATATGAGCTATTTTGAAAGAGGTATATCCCCCAGGTTCACGTCTTTTTCCGTGCTTATCTTTTCTATTACCCGGGTAATGAATCCTGCGGCTTCTATCTTTAAAGAGTAATCGCTGGTATCGAGGCCCTCGAACCAGAAGTCGCCAAATCCGTCCGTTGTCGTTGTAATCTTGCGGCCGTTCGAACTGAGAGTGCACGCAACTCCCTTTATGATCTCTTTCTCAACCGGATCGTAGACTGTGCCTGCGATAAATTTTTTGGGTAAATTCCGGTAGTAAACCCTGGGCTTATCTTCCACGCTCCGCTCAGGTTTGATAAACTCCGCTTTTGCCATCAGTTCTTTAGCTTCCGATTCTTCCAGGAACCTGATAGCCTCAGTCGGGCAGGCATCCACGCACCTGGGTTCTTTCCATCCCTGATCGATCAGGTGGGCGCAGCCGGTGCATTTTTGAGCCAGATTGAGTCCTTCATTGAAATAGATTGCATCGTAGGGACAGGCATCCACACAATTTTTGCAGCCGGTGCATTTGACCGGGTCTATAATAACCAGACCATCTTCCCGCCTGTAGATCGCCCCGATGGGGCATGACGATATGCAGCGGGCGTTTCCGCAATGATTGCAGAGGTGGGCTATATAGGCTACCTTGACCTTGGGAACGGTGCCTCTGACTTGCTCGGTCAATTTCAGCCAGAACTGTCCGGTGTCAGGCTCAGGTTTGGCGTAGGGCGTCCAGTCATTCCCCACATGTTCGTCTTTACAGGCAATCTGACAGCAATAGCAGCCGTTACAACGGCCGACATCAAAAGTGAATACTTTACCCATAGTTATTGTTCTCCTTCATCAACAACCCAGGCATTGAAATGCAAGCCGGAAGCCGGGTCGTATTCTCTATTGAAAGCTTCAGGATACTTCTTCTTCCACTCTTCCATTTGAGAGGCAGATACTCGTTCTACCTCAACAAGATAACCGCTGGTGGCCTGCCCCGAGATATTTTTGGATGAACAACCTATCGGGGATATGAGATTTATTGCTCCGCCACGGTCAAGCTCTCCGGGAATTATCCAGTCTACTCTGGCGCCGTGATCGACATAGGCTACACCTTCCATGATCCTCTCCCAGACGATGGCTCCGCAAAGGACAGCGCCTCTCTGGTTATAGGCTTTCACAATATCTCCATTTTGTATCCCCCGTTCGCCGGCTGTCCGGGGGTGAAGCCAGAGCGGCTCATACATGTAACCATCCTGACCTCTTACCTTGCCGGTGACGGTCTCGTGGGTCCAGGAGATATCGTCGCATTGCGAGTGCATCCGCCATCGGCCGTGGTTGGACATCATGAGCAGGGGGTACTTCCCGGCCCGATAGCTGGAGAGACTTTCATCATGCGTCCACCCCGGCCCGCCTTCAATGTATTTGGGGTAAGGCGGTCTTTCATTGTCATCCGGAAAATGTTTGGCCAGCCTTTCGGAGTAGAATTCCAGTTTTCCGGAGGGTGTCGGCAGGGGGTTCTTTTCCGGATCGTCATGAAATTTTCTTAACCCCGGCGTGTCTTTCTCCCAGTCATCTGCTATAGGGAAAACTGTATACTGTTTCTCCTGGAAGTCCTCCCAACTGATAAAATCAGAAAGATGATAGTAATCATAGAAAAACCTGACCCATTGTTCCAGGTCCTTACCCTCTGAAACCTGCTGGTACATTCCGAGCTTCCTGGATATTTCCAAAACGATCTCGAAGTCGCTCTTGGATTCACCAATTGGTTTACAAGCCTGTCTCTGGAGTCCGGCGCTCTGGAATTCTATGCCGGCCCGGCTCGTATTGGGAACGACATCTTCAACCTCGAAGGTAGTGTTGGCCGGCAGAATGATGTCTGCCATGAGGCAATCGTTTTCCAGCCAGGGATGCTGGGCGATAATACATTCTATTTTGGGGCTTCTCATAGCTTCGATGTTTTTATTGCCCTCATTCCAGCAGGTTGTCCGGCAGGGGCTGTCGGTCCATATCATATGGATCTCCGAACCGCCCTCTTCTTTGGGCAGGGGGAAGGTATATTTGTTAAACTGGTCTTCCACAGAGGCACTGATCGAACCCGTTCCCCAAAAAGTTACCGGCGGATTAAGTATGGCCTGCTGAATGAAAGTTTTAGGGATGAACTGCTTTGTGATCGATTTAATGGTAGCGAAGGCCAGTTCGGGTAAAGTCGGCGGGATTCGATCCTGAAGAGGATTAGCTACAACTTTCTGGAGGTCAAACTGGCTGGACTTGGGGGCTTTACTGCGCGGGTTGCCGTAGCGAGTGACGGTGCTTTGATGAACGCCGGGAGCGCCCAAACCCTGCATTCCCAGCATGACTACTTCCAGCCTGGCAGGTTCATGTGAATAAGGTCCCCGGGCCATACCCCCGGCATAGTAATGGGTTATAGAGGTTACCTGGGAAGCCATTTCCCGTGCAAGCGCCTTTATAGTCCATTCCTGTACGCCGCATCTGGGTGAAGCCCAGGCCGGTGATTTGGGTATTCCATCCTCTTTCCCCATTACGTAGTCTTCAATCCTGTCAAACCCCACTACATGCGTTTTTACATAGTCTTTTTTGTAAGTACCCTCTTTGATCCAGGTATAAATTACCGCTAATTGCAGCGCGGCGTCAGTATTGGGCAATACCGGTATCCATTTATCAGCGTGGACGGCGGCGGCGTAGTTCAATTCCGGGCAAACCCAAACTTGCCTGATGCCGGCCTCGCTCCAGAAATAACAGATCGGGCTGCCGGACTGGCCGCAAAACCCCCAGGTCGTGGTCTCCGGGTCCCCGCCCCACCATACAACCATATCCGAATTCTCAGAGATATCCTTCAGGACGTTGTCAGCGGGAAACATGCAGCCAACCACGCCGTCACCCCAAACGTGCTTGGCGCCCCAGTACCAGCCTTCCCAGCTATCCGGGTTGCGTACCTGGACGGTAAAGTCCCCCAGCTTGTCGAGTAACAACGTGGAGCAGGCATGGGGGGCATGTATTTGCTTGCACTCGGAATGACCGTCCGCCTGGGCAAGGATAGCCGCTCCGCCGTATTGCTTACGCACACGGGTAATTTCGCCGGCGATAATATCGGTGACCTCGTCCCAGGATATCCTCCTGTATTTGCTTGTGCCGCGGTTTTGCGGATTTCTGTTTCCATTGGGGTCCCAGTCCACCCGTATCAGAGGATACTTAATACGGTTGGGAGAATAGACCCTTTTCTTGTAGGCCAATTGGAAGGGCCCCGGGAGAGATTTGGCCATCGTGGTAAGAGTTTTCCCATTACGGGTTATCTTCCAGGGATTATAATCGTTCAACTGGTATTTCCAATCGTAATGCAGGGGTCTTACCCTGATGACTCTGCCGTT
>CAYLVC010000134.1:0-7851 GCA_964387005.1 uncultured Dehalococcoidales bacterium
GGAATGCCGCAGAGAATACTTTAAGGGTCGCAGAAGGGAATGAGGCGGTTTTCAGTTTTTACCGGCGTTATAATTTTTATCCCAGGACAACTATTCTTCAGCAACGTGAAATAAAGTACCCTGAAAACTGATTTTAGTTTTGTTATTAGGTGTAAATCACACTTATCAAAAGAAATATTGAGTGATCGTATAAATAGTAAATTCGAGGTAGGACCATGAATCTTCTAATATTTGACGTCGATGGTACTCTGGTCAACAGTAATGGGATGGATGATGTTTGTTTTGTTGAAGCGGTAAAAGAAGTCCTGAATATTCAGCTGAGTGATACCGATTGGTTCCGGTATTCCCTGGTAACCGATTCAGGCATCACCGCCGAAATAATCAGGAAGAACCTGTCAAGAGAGGCCAATGAAACCGATATCATCGCGGTACGCCAGGTATACGTAACGAGGCTGAAACGCGAGATTGAAAGAAATCCCGAATGTTTTCAGCCAACTCCAGGAGCTCCGGAACTGTTTTCAAGATTGCTTTCTGAAGAAAATATCTGTGCCTGTATAGCTACCGGAGGATGGCGTGATTCAGCATTACTAAAACTGGCGGTTACAGGCATTAACACCAAAAATGTTCCTTTTGCATCATCAGACGATTCTTGCAGGCGTGAAGAGATATTGTCACTGGCATACAAGCGGGCATTGATTCACAGGAGAATACAGGGTATTTGACCGGGTTGTATATGTCGCTGACCATGCTGAAGATTTTGAAAACTCAAAAAAACTGGGTTTTGGTTTTATTGGAATAGGAAACGGCGAACATGCCCTGGAATTGAAACGCCGGGGAGTGATTCACATAAAGCCTGATTTTGTTGAAGCCGATCAATTCGTGCGGATATTGAATGCAAAGGAATAGTGAAATAAGGAGGATAAAGTGGAGAAAGAAATAAAGTCTACGCTAACTGCTCAGACGGAAATCTTGTTTTCAAACATCGACGAGACCCTTAATGCCATTGAAGAAACCCAACTATATGATGAAAAATGAAACACCTCATTGGAGAACCGATGAAATGATTATTGAGAAAGACCATACAGATTGTGTTTTCTGTAAGATAGCAAAAGGAGAATTTCCTGCGAGCCTGGTTTACGAAGATAGCAAAATACTGATCTTCCCCACTCTGGAGCCCGTAAATCCAGGTCATATGCTGATTATCCCTAAAGTACATGCTATGTATATGAGCGATCTGGACCCGGAAATTACTGGTTATATCATGAAAATGGCTGCCAGGTTAGCTTCAGCAATCAGGAAGTCCAAATACAAATGCGAAGGAATTAATGTTTTTCTAGCCGACGGAGAAGCTGCTGGACAAGAAGTGTTCCATTTTCACCTGCACATCTACCCCAGGTTTAAAGGTGACGGATTTGGATTCAAATATGATAAGGCTAAACATTATATTCGGATGAATAGAACTGAACTGGATGATATAGCCGGTGAAATTCGGGCGTACTTTTTGAGGGACACAAAAGAGGAAAAATATGGAAACTAAATTCTTTTCAAAAGCCGCGGACTTTCTGTCTCTGTTGGGTGAAGCACTTGTTAAGGATGAGGTCAGGTACGGACTTATTTATAATCTTGCCAGGCGTCTGATTGACAATCCGCATGCCTATGGTGAGATTGATCCCTGGTTTTGTTGCTTGAGTGACGGAACCGGGATTCGGGCCGCAGCAATGAGAACACCGCCATATAATGTGATTCTGGCGGATTTTTCTGGAGATACGGCTTCATGCGCTTTATCATGGAGTGTTTGCCTTCCTGGTTTTTAATTTCAGATGTGTTTTGAGTTCTTCTAGACCAATAGTAGGAGCATTTTTTTCGGCTTCCTTTGCCTCTCTTAGGCATCGAAGGTTCTCATAGTCATCGAGCTCTTCTTGAACTTTTAAGAATTCCTCATAGGGCATCACTACATACTCTTTTTTCCCATTTTTTTTAATTATTTGTATGTCTAATCCAGCCATTGATTTAGCCTCCAATTAGCGGTATGCTTCCCTTCTATTTCGAACTCGATAAACGATTATCACCGCACCTTCGATCTCAAAGAGAACCCGATAATCCCCAACACGTAACCGGAATTCGGGTGTCGAATCGGTGAGATGTTTCACATCTCCGTTAAGATCGTGGCTCATTTCTTCAATTTTCTTGATAACACGCAATTGAATTTTGGAATCAAGGGATTCCAAATCTTTTATCGCATGCGGTTTAAATTGAACCGAGTATCTCATTTTTCTAGACCAAAAGGTCAAATTAAGCATTCCGGCAGGTAATTTTCTACTGCTTTCATTATAACAGTTCCTTATCCCCGGTCACCACTTGATAACAAGCAGATTATTAAGATTTAACATGGTATAATATTTTCACATAAATTGATAATAAATATACAACCTGCTTTTAAAAGGATATTAAGTAGAAAATATTCACCGGATACTATGTTGTATCGTTGATGCCGCAGAAGAAGACCTGGAGGAGCAATAATGAACGATATACCATCCAAAATCTGGTTTGAACGAATTCCCAAGGTGGAACTACACCTGCATCTGGAGGGAGCAATCCCGCATAATGCGCTTTGGGAATTGATCCATAAATACGGGGGCGATTCTTCCGTACCAACCCTCCCGGCTCTCGATGATAGATTTCAATACCGTGATTTTTCCCATTTCATCGAGACCTGGATCTGGAAGAACCGGTTCCTGCGCGAATATGAGGACTTTTCCCTGATTGCCGAAGCAGTCGCCCGCGACCTCGTCCGCCAGAATATTCGCTATGCGGAGGTATTTTACACCCCTGCGGATTTTTCCCGTCAGGGTCTGGAAGTCCAGAGAATAACCGAATCGATTCGAACCGGTCTATCCCGGATCCCGGATATCCGGATATCCCTGGTGGCTGACTTTTGCCGTGACTACGGGGTACCTGGCGCCTATAAAACCCTGGCGGCGATTAATGAGGTAAAGGGGCTGGGAGTCATTGGCGTTACCATTGGAGGCTCAGAGCAGAGCTTTCCCCCGGAGCCCTTTGCGGAAGTATATGAAAAAGCCAGGCAAATGGGATTTCATACCAGCGCCCATGCCGGTGAAGCCGCCGGGGCGGAGAGCGTCTGGGGCGCTGTGCGCAGTCTGAAAGTAGACAGGATCGGGCATGGGACCAGGGCTGTTGAAGATGAGCGGCTGATGGAATATCTGGCCGAGAAGAAAATACCTCTTGAAGTCTGCCCTCTTTCCAATGTGAGGACCGGGGTGGTGAAATCCATCGAATCGCATCCGGTGCGTAAATTCTTCGAACGCGGCCTGGTGGTTACCATCAATACGGACGACCCCAAAATGTTCGGCAACTCGCTGGCGGAAGAATACAGCCTGCTGGTTAACAGGCTGGGCTTTTCCCCCAAAGAGATTTGCTTTCTGATTCTTCAAGGTATCCGCTCTTCCTGGCTGCCTGAGGCTGATAAAGAGAAGTTGATTACTCAATTCCGTTCTGATAAAACCTGGAAGGAGTAAGCCCATGAAGATAACCCATCCAGCGGTAATGAACGGGTTTTATTGCCGTCCCGGCTGACGCTTTCAACTCTTATATTCCCAGGAAATTCGAGGCTGATTTTGCCAAATATCGGCAAAAAACCCGTTTTTGGGTGAAAAAACGCTTGACAAAACGACATCTATCTACCTATAATTAGCTGAATTGAATTTCAACCCCTTGATTTCGAATCTGGCAAGTCGTGATTTTTGATTCCCTGCATTAATGAAGAACGTCGTAATTTATTATTTAGGATTTAGTTCTTTTTGATGTCAAAGTATATCTTCGTAACTGGCGGTGTTGTTAGTTCGGTTGGTAAAGGAATTACCGTCGCCTCCATCGGGACGCTGCTGAAGAGCCGCAATGTTTCTGTCTCTGTCATGAAGCTCGATCCCTATCTCAATGTAGATCCCGGGACGATGTCGCCTTACCAGCACGGTGAAGTCTTTGTTACTCAGGATGGAGCCGAAACCGATCTCGACCTGGGCAATTATGAGCGTTTCATCGATATTGCGCTGACTGCTGAATCCAACATCACCTCCGGGCAGATCTATACCTCGGTTATCTCCAAGGAAAGGCGGGGTGATTTCCTGGGTGGGACTATCCAGATCGTTCCCCATCTGGTCGGGGAGATCAAGGACAGGTTTAAAAGTTTGGCCGCTAAATCCGGAGCGGACGTAATAATAATCGAGGTCGGTGGAACGGTTGGGGATATCGAAGGTCAGCCTTTCCTGGAAGCCATCCGCCAGATGCGCAATGATGTTGGGCGTGACAACGTCCTTTACGTCCATGTTACTTATCTTCCCTACTTGATTTGTACTCATGAAATTAAGACCAAGCCGACGCAGCACAGCGTCAATGAACTGCGCCGCATCGGTATACAACCTGATATCATAGTGTGCCGCAGTGATTATCCTATTGCTGACAGCATCCGGGCCAAGATTTCCCTCTTTTGTGATGTGCAGCAAGAAGCGGTAATTCCTTTGCCTACCGTTTCCAGTATTTATTTTGTGCCCTCGGTCCTGGAAGAGGAAGGAATGGGGCAGTCTATTGTGGCCAAGCTCAATTTGAAAAGCCAACCTCCTGATTTATCGCAGTGGAAGAGCCTGGTGGAGCGTTTGAAAAGCCCGCGTGAATCGTTGAATATTGCCCTGGTGGGGAAATATGTTGAGCTGCATGATTCTTATTTTTCAGTCCGTGAAGCGCTCCAGCATGCAGCCCTGCAATTTAACAGGGAAGTCAATCTCCTCTGGATTCCTTCCGAGTCGCTGGGAAAAAGTGAAGCTGATTCCATGCTTCGCTCCGCCCAGGGGATTGTTATGCCCGGTGGTTTCGGAATACGGGGTATTGAAGGTATGATCAAAGCTGTAACCTATGCCCGTGAGAATAAAGTGCCTTACCTGGGGCTTTGCCTTGGAATGCAGGTCATGGTGATTGAGTTTGCCAGGCATGTTTTAAATAGCGTCGATTCTAACTCAACTGAATTTGCTCCGGATACCAAATATCCGGTAATAGATTTTCTCCCGGACCAGAAAAACTTACGGGATAAAGGTGGAACGATGAGGCTGGGCAATTACCCCTGTAAACTGATTCCAGGCACCAGGGCGGCCGCAGCTTACGGCAGTCAGGTGTTGATTGAAGAACGTCACCGTCACCGCTACGAGTTTAATAATCAATTTCGTGATATACTGGAAAAAGCAGGGTTAGTTTATAGCGGGTTGTCTCCGGATGGAAATCTAGTTGAAATTTGTGAGCTTTCCGAGCATCCATGGATGCTCGGTTGCCAGTTCCACCCTGAATTCGGCTCGCGGCCCAACAGGCCTCATCCTTTGTTCCTGAGCTTTATCGAGACTGCCAAGAATACTATGCGTGAAGGGACGCAACCCCTATTACCGCTCTCATGACGCAACAGACCGATTTACCATAACAAAGATACTACACATAAGCATTAATCATAATCAGACTGGTCTTGAAGACCTAAACCCAATCAAGCGGACTCTGTCCTTGACCGGGCATTATCTTTCCGTTTACATAAAATACAAATATTAGTATTCTAAAAAGCGTTTTCCAGAAATAGGGATGGACAAAATAATTTATAAAAAGAGAGTAGACGTTATGGTACAAAATGAACAGACCACAGAGACAGCGAGCCCTGTCAACGAAATAAAGATGAACATCACCGATCTGGAAAGCATGACACGTGATGAACTGATAGATATTGCCCGGCAGATGAGCATCACAAGTTATACGGGACTAAAAAAGCAGGACCTGGTAATGCGCCTGCTTCAGGCCCATACCGAACAGCAGGGCAATATTTTTTGCAGCGGCATCCTGGAGACGATGACTGACGGTTATGGTTTTCTCAGGCAGAGCAGCCTGCTTCCCAGCCTGACGGATGTGTATATCTCCCAGTCCCAGATCAGGAGATTCGGTCTGCGGACCGGGGATATGGTTATCGGTCAGGGCAGGCCCCCCAAAAACGGTGAAAAATACATGAGCCTTTTAAGGGTGGAAGCTATTAATGATCTTGATCCGGAACTGGCCAAACAGCGCCCCAATTTTGGTTCTCTTACCCCAACGTTCCCGGATACGTTGATAAATCTGGAGTCTCCCGGAGGGGCTGATATTGCAACCCGCCTGGTTAACCTGGTGGCGCCTATTGGACGCGGCCAGCGCGGACTGATTGTATCACCGCCCAAAGCCGGGAAAACCCTGTTATTAAAGGCTATTGCCAACGCCATTTCCAACAACTACAACGACATTCATGTCCTGGTCTGCCTGATCGGCGAGCGCCCTGAAGAGGTTACAGATATGAAAAGAGCCGTGAAAGGGGATGTGATCGCCGCTACTTTTGATGAACCTGCCGAAAATCAAACGCGGGTAGCCGAACTGGCCATGGACAGGGCTAAACGAATTGTAGAAAGCGGTAAGGATGTGGTAATCCTGCTGGATGGTATTACACGCCTGACCCGTGCCTACAACCTGGCTATGCCGCCCAGTGGGCGGACCCTTTCAGGCGGTATAGACCCTGCTGCCCTTTATCCTCCCAAACGTTTCTTTGGTGCAGCCAGGAATACGGCCGAAGGCGGAAGCCTGACTATCATCGCCACCTGCCTGGTAGATACCAACAGCCGTATGGATGAGCTGATCTATGAGGAGTTCAAGGGAACCGGCAATATGGAGCTGGTGCTTGACCGGAGGCTGGCTGAAATACGCATCTTCCCGGCAGTGGATATTCAGCGCAGCGGTACCCGCCGTGAAGAATTGCTGCTGGATGAAACTACCGTGCAAAAAGTCTGGCTGCTGCGCCGTATGGTTACCATGATTTCAGCCGATTCCAACAAGTTCTCAGAAGCATCGGAGCGTGTCATCGACCGCCTGAAGAGGACCAAGAGCAACGCTGAGTTTCTGGCAACCCTTACCAAGGAAATGTAGTCCGGTCAGCATTTTGCAAGGCGTCCCCTTTAAGGCGTCGCCTTGCAAAGCTAAACCGTAAGGCCGATGATTCCATCTCCTCTCAGTTCTTGCAGTGTGACACTAACCAGCCGGTTGGTCAGGTCCAGTTGGTTTTTACAGTAGACTTTGATGTAGTTGTCCGTCAGACCGCTCCATAATCCGTCTGCCTGCTGTTCAAAGAGTACCGTGCGGGTTTGACCGAGAAAACGCCGGTTGAAATCCAGCAGGCTGGTGCGGGCCAATTTAAGCAGTTCGTCGCTTCTCTGTTTTTTAATGGCTGCTGGAATCTGTTCCGGCATTAAGGCCGCTTTGGTCCCTTCCCGCGGAGAATAGGGAAAGACATGTATGCGGGCGAAATGTCTTTCGGCGCAGAACCGGCAGCTTTGCCTGAATTCGTCTTCACTTTCACCCGGGAATCCGGTAATTATGTCGGTGGTAATGGAAGCAGCCGGGATTGCGGAGCGAATACAATCAACCGCACGGGCATATTCGGCGGGGGTGTAGCGCCGGGCCATTCTTTCCAGAACACTACCGCTTCCACTTTGCAAGGAAATATGGAAATGGGGGCAGAGTCGCGGGTCCTGCCAGAGTTGCAGCAGTCCGGGGCTGATCTCCCGGGGTTGCAGAGAGGACAATCTTAACCGCTTTATCATCGTTCCTGCCAGAATGCGCTCAATAAGCCCCTTCAAATCCAGAGCGTTATAGCCGTACCGGCCTATTTCGGTGCCGGTCAGCACTACTTCCAGGTAACCGTCCTCAACCCTCTGTTTGATTTCATCGATTATATGTTCCGGCGGCAGGCTTTTCTCCCGGCCCCTGACAAAAGGTACGATGCAGTAGGTG
>CAYLVC010000135.1:0-7818 GCA_964387005.1 uncultured Dehalococcoidales bacterium
GTATGAGGAAGCCGGACCCTCGTATTTACCGCCTTGCCCTGGACCAGCTGGGAGTGCCACCGGAATGCTGTCTCTATATCGGAGACGGCAGCAGCTGTGAACTGAGCGGCGCTGCACAGGCTGGGATTCGAGCGGTCCAGCTGCGCATCCTGGGTGAAAGTGCTCCGGATGTTTTTCGTATTGGTTTGGAGGACTGGCAGCGTGAGAGCATCAAATCACTTGACGAGGTGACAGGCCTGCTCATGACTTAATAAATTTGCCAGGCCGGGAATAATCAGGTTCAAAACTCTGAGGGAAGTGTAAAAAGGTTAAAACAACAATAACCACCCCGCCCTGAGCAACTTCGACCTGATTTGGATCAAGGAGAAATCAGTCTTCCAGTATGACAACATACGAAGGCAATCGGCTCATTTTCGAACCTTTTTGCACCAGAGTCAATTCAACGATCGGGACAATAAAACCTGAAAGAATCCAGCCGGACTATGGTTTTCTCCGCATGATTATCCGTATCAATGCCAGGTAGTCTTCCCTGTCGGCTGCCAGCATATTGATATCGCTTTGCCAGAAATCCAGTTCCTTTGCTTTTTCCTCCGGAGAGGTTCCGTCAGAGGACCTGAGTATCCTTTTGGTTTCATACATGGCGCTAGCAGAGTCCTGCCAGACTTTTTTACCGTTGGGAAGATAATCGTATTTTTCGATTTCAACAACCCCGGATTGCTCAAAATGCTCTTTCCACCAGCCGCAGGTGTGAAAACAGCTGAGTTCTCCTGCCGAAAGGTATTCCAGTCCGGGCGGCATAAGTCCCTCTTTTTCTTTGGCCCAGCCAGGCATGACGATCCCGATTATTCCGCCTGGTTTAACGTATTTCACGAAGTAGTCCAGGTACATATCATCTGTTCCGAAATACTGATATGCATCAATGGACGTTATAGCGTCAAAGCTCTCTTTGGCATAAGGCAGAGCGTGAGCTTCAGCCTGGATGGGAAATATTTTTTGGCTAAGTCTTTGCTCTTTTATACGGCTTAGATTTTCTTCCGGGGCAATCCACAGATCGTTGGCAAAGACGGAGCAATCGAACTCCTTTGCCAGGAAAATGGAGGTAATAGCTTTGCCGCAGCCCATATCCAGCACGACGTTTTCTTTAGAGATAGCCATTTCCCTGGTCAGCCATTCAATTAACCAGAGTGGATTGGGGCCCATGGAATTATCAAACATCCAGCCCTGGTCATACCCGGCTGAACGGGTGAAATCGTATTTGGCGGATAGAGCGTTAATAGATTCCGGTAAATTGGCCATGATGTCAGTTCCTCCTGTTTTTGTGGATTATTGGTACAGGACAATAATAACCTTGTTCGGGCGATATTTAAAGGAAAATTGCCTTGCGGATTCCGCCAGGCAAAAGTAACAGGGGGTTGTTTTGTATTCTAGACATAAAAAATCAAGGCGGTCAGGTTAATACTACTCGTCGGCGTCCAGGCCTTCCTCGTTCACACCGGCGTAGGCTCTGGGTGATGGCCTGGGTTTTTCCTTGCCGGCTGCCTGTACTGTCTGTTTTCCTGCCAGGATATCCAGTTTAACGACCTGTACCTTGCGGTAGACCTCTTTGTAGTTTTTCTTAACGCCGTTAACTGAAAGCAAGTCGTCTATCCTGATGTTGAACAGCCGCTCGTTTTCTTGAAAATAAGGCAGAATCAAGTCCCAGTCTTTATCATTCAGCGAAGCGAACTCGCCGCCGTTAAGCTGTTCGGGACTGACTTTATGGAACGGGTCCCGCAGAAAAATAGCTCCGCCCGATGCCAGTGAAAAAAGATTCGATCCTGGATAGGGAGAGTCCTGGTCTGAGAGGCTGCCATCCTGTTCCAGGGTGATGCCGTTCATAATTACGAATCCACCGCCGTTCAAAGGATCTCCAGCCATGAAGGATTCAGCCAGGTAGTCCAGGCAGGTCCCGTTGATGATTACCCGGGGTTTTCCTACCGCATTGATAAGGGGACGTCCCGCCGCATTACCCATGACGTAAACCTCTCCCCCTTTAGCTCCGTACATAAAGGTCTGCCCTGTATCTCCGTAAACTACCAGTTTGCCCCGTTTCATGATCTGCCCTACCTGGTCCTGGGCACTGCCGTGAACGCGTATTTCCAGGCCATCTATTCCCGAAGCCAGGTAGTCTCCCGAACTGCCGTACACATCGATACGTACGCCATCTGAACGACTGGAAAGACCGCATCCGGTAAAACGCTGACCTTTGTGACCGTAAATTATGAACCGTTTCCATCCCAGTTGATATGCTTCCACTATCAAACGTGCATCACATTCAGGTCCTTCGGGTGGAAATTGAGCGGCGTTTATTACCAGGATTTCCTCGCCGGGCTGCGGGGCTCGCAGGGCTTTCCTTGTCCGCCTGTCGATACAGGCATACAGGCTTCCGGCCTGTTCTTTCAGTTTGGCGGTGGAGCCGAATATCCTGTCCAGACTGTTCCGCACGGTAGCAAGAACCAGGGAGCGTTTCTTTTGTCCTGCAGGTATGCGCATATCGTTCAAAAAAGTCAGGACCTCAATGGCCACAGTCCTGGCATTATCACTCTTGCCAGCCTCATTAGTTAGCACTGAGCAAAAAGAATGCAGGGCGGAGAAAGATAATCCGGCCAGATTTTCACGCACCCAGGTCTTGAGTTCCGGAGCGTCCATGCGGGTAATATTCAGTCCTGACTCTTCCTCCAGCCGGGTAATAATATTACCTTTAAAGTCTACTTGACCGGGAAGCTGAACAATTCGTCCGAACTTATCGGTGCAGGAAAGCTTCATTACACCATCGGTGGTTTTCTTTACACTGAATATAAACGCCCCGCCGTCGGTTGAGCTTCCACCCCGGGCATTCCAGTAAAGGTCGGCTACCGGACAGAACCTTTTATCCTCCGCTGCCAGGCTTTTAAGCGTGGCGTCTATGGCCTGTTTTTCAGAACAGATAAATCCAATCTGGACTTCTCCCTCCTGCATGGCGAACACCTGTGGTCTGAGCATGGCAGTATCCGTGATGCCGAGAAGCTGGAACTGGTTGTTTTCCACATCATTGCGGGCGATGATGAAGAACCAGGGCCCGTCCGGTGAACTGTGGATGTGGTTCTGCTGGATATAACGGTATATCTTCTGTTTTTCCACCGGCAGCCTGTCGAAATCATACTCGGTGGTAGGCGCCAGGGCTTCGATGATGTACTCCAGCGGATAGCCGAAGTTGCGGTTCCACAGATCAAAAAGCTGTATCGAGACCTCGGTATCGGTAAGAAACTGGGGCGAAATGTTGTATTGTTTCAGATATTCGGTTATCGAATGATAATTGGCGAAATCGCCGTTATGCACCAGGGCTTCATTCATACCGATGAAAGGATGGGCTCCGCCCGGGTGCCACACGCGACCTTTGGTGGGATACCGCTGATGGGCGATCCAGGCATGTGCCTGGAAATTATCAAGCTGGTAGTATTTAGCCACGAGTTCCGCATAGCCGACGATTTTCAATATTATCAAATTGCGGCCGTGTGAGAGGACGAAGGCCTGTTTTTCTCCCAGAGAAGCATAGAAGCGGTGGTTAAGACGGAAGGAGTTTTGATAAATAAACTCGTCTTCCGCCTGCCGTAAATCCAGATCCTGCAGGCCGTTCTTTTCAATAAAACTCTCCAGGGCATTCTTTTTAACCCGCACAAAATAACGCATGACATCCGGGGGGCGTATCTCCAGTCCCTGGATATCACGGTAATCATCCACTGTGGGAATCAGCCCGGCCTTATGTACTTCAAGGTAAGGCTCTATACAGTCCTGTTCAACCGCTGTTTTTACTCCGGGGTCCAACAGAGCCACCTGAAGAATATAGTGGGAATCCAGGATATCTTGTGTCACTCCCAGTGTCTGTGGGGAAAGCCCTACAGCCGCAATTCCTCCCCCTTTGCCGTTGCCGCGGTTGTGCATCTGTACGGAAGGCTCAAAAATATGCTTTCCGCTTACCGGAATGCTGGCGATAAAACCCGTTACTCCACATCCACCCTCTTCCGCCGCCTTGCCGTTTTCACAGGTTCCCCGCGGCAGGACTGCCCTGGAAGCGGTTATCTGGTCTAACATCTCTTCTATACTACGCATAATCTTGCACCATTTCCTTGAATATTACTGGCATGCATCTTCGGGTCTGTACCGGTTTGCCCATTCTACTTTAAAGCACCAGTTTAGCTCTGGGGGTGGGCTGATATTTCGCCTTCTCTGTTTCATCCAGATAGTCCATATGCACCAGCAGGTCCGAGCGGCCTACCAGTTCCTTTATGCTGTGCAGACCATACTGCCTCAAAAGCTGACACCACTGCGTCCTCCATGCGGAGTACATGTTGACCAGTCTCTGCTCGGTATATTCTTCACTAATCTGGTATCCAAGTTCCTCATCCGTGCTGGCGATGCCCCGGGCGCAGCCACGTCCGCTTTCACAGTTAGCGCAGCGGACGCATTCCAGGGCTACCAGTTCAGCTGTACCGATAACAACCCCGTTTGCTCCAAGGGCGATGGCTTTAGCTACATCCATGGCGTTACGAATGCCTCCGCTGGCCATAAGGCAGACCTCGGGACGAATACCCTCGTTGATCAGAAAACGGTGCACTTTGGGAATGGCATATTCAATCGGCATGGCAATGTTTTTCTTGGCGATATCCGGCGCAGCTCCTGTTCCGCCATAGCTGCCGTCAAAATGGATTATGTTCGCCCCGGCATAATAGCTGCCCACTGCTACCATATCTGCATCCGTAGGAGTGGAAACTTTCACCGAAACCAGCGCCTGTGGATTGATTTCCTTGATCCAGTCCAGGTGTTTCTTGTGATCCTCAACAGAGTAAACGCTGTGAAAGGGGAAGGGTGAAAAAAGTGAGTTCCCCACCACGGTCTCGCGTATCCTGGCTACTTCGGGTGTTACTTTATTCCCCAGCAGGTGACCGCCCAGGCCGGGTTTGGCTCCCTGGGCATACTTGAACTCAACAATCCGGGCGTTTAAAATAGTCTCTTCCCTGACACCGAAAAGGCCGGTTGCCACCTGTGTTATAATGTTGTTCCGGTAAGGGACGAAAGGCTCGGGATATCCGCCTTCCCCTGTGCAGGTAAAAGAGTTCAGCCTTTTAGCTGCCCTGGCCCGTCCGACCAATACCGGCAAGGCTGTCGAACCGAAGGACATTCCGCCGCTGTAACAGGGCATGGAGATGGATATTTCAGGCCGTCCATCATGCCGCTTGTTCAGGTCGATACTGGTGTCTATCTGGTCATCCGGAATATCCACGTATTCTTCAGGTCTGGGCAGTCGGAAACGCATCTTGTCAAAGCCGCCGCCTGAATAGCCCAGGCTGTATTCCAGATCTACATAAGGCAGCTTTCCGGTTTCGGCCATGTACCAGTGGGCCAGTATCATTTCAGCTGTCCAGCGGTAGTCGCCAATCGTTTCCAGAATAGGATTAAGTCCCATCGACAGGGCTTTCTGCGGGCAGTTTTTCACACAATAAAAATCATTTTCGGTGCATTTTGCGCCGATGCATTTATAGTCCAGAGGCCGCACCGGCTGGCTGTAGTTGTCATACCTCAGGTGAACGCCGTAAGGGCAAAGTTTGGCGCACAAACCGCAGGACGTGCAGTTGGAATTACGTTTAACGATATACTTTCCGATCGGATTCCGGTAGCGGGAGGGTGTATTTACTACCTCCGGCCATAGATGCTCTCCGGTACCGCCGCTTTTTGAAAACTTGCTTTTCATGATCACAAGACTCCGCTGTTTTTTCTGGTTCCGAAAATAGGGCCAAAGCTGTCTCTTTCCAGGTCTTCGAACCACATGGAGCGCCCTATTTCACCCCGCATACGGCGTGCTTCGCGGATACCGCAGGCCCCCATTACTTCCAGGAGCTGGTTGTACCAGGCACCCAGAAGGTTGGTCACTCTTTGGCTGCCCCAGTTGATTTTCACCTCTTCCAGTTTTACCGGGCAGGACTTGCCTTGCCGGCAGCGGTTGCACAGCCTGCATTCCAGGGCAATTAAAAGGGGGAGATCGATGGCTACTGCATCTGCTCCACAGATCAGCGATTTGGCCAGGTGTTCGGCCATGGCTATTCCTCCGGAGAAAAGCAGATTGATTTTCTGCCTTGATCCGGCTTCAACCAGCTTGAGGTGAATTTCACGGATCATGTCTTTTAAATAACGCGGATTTGCGCATCCGGTTTCCCGTCCGTGGTCGCTGCCGTAGAAATGGAGCGTGTCCACCGGGTATCTTGACAATTCCAGCGCCAGGTTGGAAGCTTCGGCGTCGAGAGGAAGGCCTATGGAGATAAAAAGGTCGGGTCTGCTTGATCTCAGGGAAGCAAGGAGATCAGCAATACCGGGCTCATAAGCCAGTTCTATCATCCGGCTGCGGCTGATTTTGTCCGAATGCTGTCTGTAGTTGGCACTGGTGAGCAGGGGAACCAGGTTGGAGCCGTATTTGTTAAAAGCTGCCGTATAGCTTTCCGGTTGAATAAACATCAGTGTACCTACTCCGGCCGCAGCTTTGACCATGGAGATCAGTACGTTCTCACCCAGGATGCCGAAAGCGGGCTGCTGGAGCACCACCGGCAGGGGTATTTCCAGTATGGGGTCCATTTCCTGGGCAAGGGAATTATCTGCATTGAACTTAAGCCGCATCGTACGGCGGGAAAGCTCGACCGAGGTACTGATATACTCCCGGCCGTGTATACCGTCCCGAGTTGGACGCACGATTTCTGACATATCCGTCCAGATTGAGTCGAAGCCTTCACCTGCAAACGGACCGCGGTATCCTGCGCCTGAAACCGGCACTGCCCCTGTATGCGCCTGCGCCCAGGTCGAGTTGATAATGACTGCCGTCCAGTAGTCATCACCCAGCATCCGGTACTCCGGGTTGATGGCCAGGGAGAAAATACCCTTGGTGCATTCCTCGACGCAGCGGTAGCAGCTTTTGCAGATATAGAGGAACTCGGGAGACTCCATATTGCTCCAGTGTGTGAAATTGTCTTTAAAAATATTGTAAACGCATCTCTTCTTTACACACTGTTTGCAGCTTCCTGCACAATCCTCTCTGAACTCCAGAGTAGCGTATTTGCCGACAGGCCTGAACCTGGGATCTGCATTACTGACATGGATATTATATTTCCTGGGCATAATAGTCTCCTATCCCCTCTCACTTTCCTGTAATACAGCTGACCTCGGGCCTGGGATACAGTCCTGCCGCCTTAACCAGTTCAGGTACCCTCTCCTCCCATTCGATAGCCATGATGTGGATACCGTGCAACCCCTTGATCTCTTTTAGTTCCTGTATGGTCTCAATGCAAATCCTGATTCCCTCGGCTGCCGCCTGGTCTTTGGGAACGCCCTCCATGCGCTTGATGACAGCTTCAGGTATTTTTATTCCCGAAACCCTGGTTGCCATGTATTTAGCCATTCTGGCTGACTTAAGTGGTGTTACCCCGGCCAGTATATGGGCTTTCTCCGTCAGTCCTTCATCATTAGCCTGAGCTATCCATTCCTTGAAACGGGAAAGATCATAGACACACTGGGTCTGGATGAATTCAGCCCCGGCGGCGATTTTCTTGGCCAGGCGGATTACCCGGAACTCAAAGGGATCTGCGAAAGGATTCTCGGCTGCTCCGGTAAACATGGCGGGCGCCCCAATAAGCTGAAAACCGCTCATGTCCTTGCCATCTTCTCTCATCCCCCTGACAGTTTGCAGCAGTTGCATGGAATCAATATCATAGACATTCAGTGCTTCCGGCTGGCTGCCGAAGGTCTGATGGTCTCCTG
>CAYLVC010000136.1:0-7815 GCA_964387005.1 uncultured Dehalococcoidales bacterium
GCTCTTAGATGTATCGAACAACTCGGTTTGAAGATTGGATTTATAGTGGATATCATGAGTTATCCAGGTATTCCTGAAGCAGCGGAAAGTTTATTATCATCTTCGGTGAGTTTTTTTAAAGCCAGCAAAATGGATATTACAGGTTGCATGATGCTCCCTGGATCTCAATATACAAAAGCATTAAAAAGAAGTGGTTTTATAAAAACTCCTCGATGGTTATTACCTCAGAAAATGTTTCTTGATGTTAATCCCGTAAATTCGGAACATCCTGCTTCTTTTTTTCTTGAACCTGATAATTGGTATGTAACATGGAGTGACCACGATACAGTTTAGAATTAGTCCTGCATCATTTATCCACCTATATGTAACGACTTTTGTTGTTGCGTATATAGGTGGTTGCCACAGCCTGGTCGGTCTGCCGACTGCGCAAGGTGAAGCCTGAACTTTGTTCAGGACGGTGACACGGAGTCTGCTCGCCGGAGACTCAACCAGACTGTGTTCCATCCGCAATATTTTACGGCGTTATATATAAATACCTTATTTTGACTAAATATTCAAAAAATAGTCATACAATATCAGTAGATCGTTAGACTATTTTTAGCAGGAAAACGTGTGAAAATTCTTTTAGTAGTACCCTGGTTTCCTTCGGCTAAACCGAATTCTATTGAATCGAGGCAAGGAATATTTGAATATCGTCAAACCGTTGAATTGACCAAGCGCGGTCATGAATTCAGGGTTATTTCAGTATTGTGGCATGGACAATTAAAATTTGAAAAATTCTCAGAAAAAATCCATGTATATCGTGTTCCTTCAATTATTACAATTAAAAAAATACGATATCCTTTACCTGATTTAATAAAAATAAATGCATTAATAAAGAAATTCGTTAAAGAATGGGAAACGGATATTATTGTTTATAGTCATATGTATTATTTAACAGCTTTCCCGGTTCTCTGGTTTAATAAAATTCCTTCACTCGTCACTACGGATGGATTTGCCGGTGTAACCTGGTTTTATGGAAACAGGTTCGTTGATTTTGCAGGTTATGTTTATACCCACTTTATAGTTAAAAGAATGATAAAAAGGGCATCCGGAATTCAATTACTGAGCGCAAAATTACTCGAACAAAAGATTCTACACGAAATTAATTGTCCCAACGCATTTGCCTGTGGCCGAGGAGTTGATATTGATCTCTTTACTCCGGGAAAGGATCGAGACATTACAAGGTCAAAACTAAATCTAGACCAAAATGATCTTGTTGTTTTATATGTCGGTCGTCTAGATCTGGTAAAAGGCGTGGAATATTTGCTGGATGCTGCAAAAATTATCCTGCCACAATATTTGAATTTAAAGTTCATTCTTGTTGGTGAGGGAACTCTTAAAAGCAAATTTGAAGAGAACGTCGTGCCTTTCGAAAATAACATTAATTTTTTAGGCTGGAGAAATGATATACCCGAATTGATGAGAATGGCTGATGTTTTTGTACTCCCGTCATTGTCCGAAGGTGCCGCCAACGTAGTAATGGAAGCCAGTGCTTCAGGGTTGCCCGTTATTTCAACAAATGTTGGTGAAGTATCACAAATCATAGTTGATGGGGAAACTGGTATTTTAGTTGAAACCAGGGATTGTATTTCTATTGCTAACGCCTTGAAAGAGCTGATAAATAATCCAGCGAAAGCAAAAGCAATGGGGAATGCCGGGAGAATTAGAATTGAACAAAGTTATAGCTGGAACACAATCTGTAAAAAACTTGAAAAGGCCTATGAGAATCTTATCGATGAATTTAGCTATTCAGATAGAAAATAAAATTATATTTTACTAACATTATTTTGTTTCAGGACTAAGAAAAGAAAAATGGAAAGAGGATACTTCATCCTATCTCTAGATCTTGAGTTAGCCTGGGGAAGCAACGATAATAAAGATAAACTTAAGAGTAATACTAACTACTTCCTGAAAACCAGGGAATATACCCGGGCTCTAATCAAGTTAATGGAAAAATATAATATCTCTGCTACATGGGCAGTTGTAGGACACCTGTTTCTCAGCAGCTGTAAGCCCATCGGGGGAATTAAACACCCTGAAATCATAAAACCTTATAATGATTGGTTTGATCGTGATCCATGTACTTCATTAGTTGAAGATCCAATCTGGTATGGCAATGATATGGTTGAAATGATTAAAAAATGCAAAACACCGCAAGAAATAGGATGCCATACTTTTTCACATGTACTTGTTAGCGATCCACAATGCAGTCAGGCTTGCTTTAATTCAGAATTGGCTTTATGTAAAGAATTGGCAAATAATACAGGTATATCGTTAAAAACATTTGTTTTTCCAAGAAATAAAGAGAAGTATGTCGATAGTTTGCCTGAATACGGTTTTATCGCATACAGAGGTAAAGAAAACTATTGGTATAATAAATTCCCATCAATATTACAAGGTTTTTCCCTGGTAATAGATCACTACTTGTTTGTCAAACCTCCTTTGTGTGGACCTTTCAAGTCAAATGGAAACTGCTGGAATATTCCCGGCAGCTATTTTTTAGGTCATTTTGCAGGGTTTTGGAAATTGTTACCGATGTCATTCAGAACTACTAAAATAAAAAAAGGTATTGTTGATGCCGTGCAAAATAAGCGTATTTTCCATTTATGGTTGCATCCATGCAATATTGCTACAGATCCCTGCAGGATGTTGAAGGGATTGGAGGATATTTTTAAATATATTAATGATTTGAGAACGACAGGATCGATTGAAAACTTGACTCTTGCATCAATGGTAGCTGAATTGGAGAAACAACAATATGCCACATCGCTGGATCACCAGAGAATATCAAGATAATGATGAACAAGAAATATTAAAATTGCGTCAACTGGTTTTTTTAAATGGAAAAAGCCTTGAATGGTGGCGCTGGCTTTATCAAAAAAGCCCGGCGGGGAAAGCCCTAATAGTATTAGCAGAGGCTGATTGTATAGTTGGGCAATATTCTGTAATACCCTTAAAAACTAAAATAGGTAATGAAATATGTCTGGGTAGCGTTTCTCCAGATACTATGGTACATCCTGATTACAGAGGGCAGGGGATCTTTACTGAACTTGCAAAGAAAGTATACAAATTGGGAGAAGAAAATCATATTAGTTTTGTTTTGGGTTTTCCAAATCAGAATTCTCATCCCGGGGCCATTGGCAATTTAGGGTGGTTAGATCTTTATAATGGGCTGCCATTATGGGGAAAACCACTTAACTGCAAAAATATATTACTACATTATTGCAAACATAAAATGTTATTTGTTGAACTGTTTGGTAAGGCTTGCCAAGCGTTTTCAGATCTTTATTTTCGAGACAGAATCTATGATCCAATGATTAGAATTGAGACCACTAATTATTTTGATGATGAATTTGATTGCCTTTGGC
Organism: uncultured Dehalococcoidales bacterium; assembly: GCA_964387005.1. Classification (GTDB taxonomy): domain Bacteria; phylum Chloroflexota; class Dehalococcoidia; order Dehalococcoidales; family UBA3254; genus CAYLVC01. The sequence goes on from CAYLVC010000136.1 coordinate 3,411, forward strand.
AAAAAGCCTCCACAATTAAACCAATAATGGTCATCAGGGATCGTAAATATCTCAATTGGCGTTACGTTGAGAAACCAGGAGCTAACTATACTATTTACTCAGCCTGGGAAAAAGATGAATTAGTGGGATATATAATACTAAGCATAAGTGAAAAAACAGGTTTGCAAATAGGGAACATTATTGATTTGCTAATTATTCCAGGCAAAATTAAAGCAGCTCGTGATCTTTTGTCTGCTGCATCTTCTTATTTTAACAGAATGAATATAGATATAGTAAGTGGTTTAATGTTACCGCATGCCTGTCTGTCCAAGGCATTAAAGAAGAACAAATATTTTCTGATTCCCCAATATGCTCTACCGGTAAAAGGATATGTCGGGGTAAAAATTATAGATTCACAGAATAAAAGAGAAATATTAAGTCACCCGGATAATTGGTTCGTTACCTGGGGTGATAGTGATTCCATGTGATCATGCCAGCATGGAGGTGAAAAATATTAAGATTGTTATTCTAACTGCAATAAATACAGGGGGTCCTTTTACCTGGGGGCGAAATCTTACAAGCCAGCTTAATGACAACGGGATAGTAGCCAAACATATTCATACATTTCCTCAACTGGTAAAAAACTCAGTTTGGCCGGATGCTGATATTGTCCATTGTACAATACCAATAACATATCGTCTCTGGAAAAAACCTGTTGTACTCACGGTTAAAGGAGATTATCGCCGGGAAAAAAACATCTGGCGCTTCATGGCATCAAAGGCTATACAAAAAGCTGATGTTATAACAACTCCAAGTTATTTTTTAAAAGAACAACTAAAATTACAAAGTGCTATTGTAATTCCAAATACAATAGATCCATCAAAATTCAACACTGTCTCTCACGTAGAAAAGAACGTCATAAATATTGTTACAGTAATGCCATTTTATTTTGAGGAAAAATCAAAAGGTATTCTTCAGATATTTGAAAACCTGGCAACTATTCAGTCTGCAACCAACAAACAGATCAATTATACCGTCGTCGGAGGTGGTCGTTATTTTGCCTTTGTAGTGGAAGAAGCCAGGAAATACAAAATCCACATTAATTTTATAGGGATTTCTTCTAATCCCAGGCAATATTTGGAATCCAGCGATATATTTCTTTATTATTCCTTTTTTGATAATTTTCCTAATGTTATACTCGAAGCTATGGCTAGCGGTTTACCCGTTATTACTAATGATATAGGAGCAGTTTCTGAAATAATAGATAATGAAAAAAATGGGTTTATTACGAACAATAACCAATCATACAAGGAATATCTTTTGAACATGATAGAGTTCCCTGAAAAGAGAATATTTATTGGTCATAATGCAAGAATAACAACCGAATCCAAATTCAACCAACAAAAAGTAGTCGAGAGATATATCAGTATTTATCGGGAAATAGTATAAGTAACCCAACCTGGCTTTTAGGAGATACATTTTTTAATGCGTAACCTGGTTTGGAGACGTAGAAACAATTCAAAATTCTTATTGTTTGTTTTAGCTGGGTTAGTTATAACAAATATAGCTGTATTACTAGATGTTCCGTTTATAAGGCCAATTATGGGTTTTATTGTTTTTACCTTCGTCATTGGTTTTCTTATACTTTATATATTCAAAATCAATGATTTAGATATTACAAAGATAATATGTTTATCTATCGGAATAAGTATATCATGTCTAATGTTAACAGGTTATTTTATAAACCTGATAGGACCGTTTGCAGGTCTTTCTAAACCTATAGCCTTAATACCTCTATTGATTGTTTTAGATTTACTATTTCTAGTAGTAATTGCAATTATATTCGTACGTAACAAAAATGACCTTGTTTTATCCAGGCATATTTTCAGGCAATTATCCAGAGAAATATTTTCTCCTTCAATTCTTTTTCTAATTTTGATTTTTATTATGTCCATTCTTGGTGGATTATTTGTACGTTATTATACTGGTAGTTTGTTTTCTATTATTTTGGTGCTATTGGTTTCAGTATTTGTTGCTTTAGTAGTGCTGGGAAAATTGGTTCCAGTGACCCATTTTCCTATAGCGATATTTATAATTGGTTTGTCACTTATAATTAACAGGACGCTGACTTCTCCAAATATTTTTGGAGTAGATATTCATTACGAATATTACTATGCCCAATTAGTTCAAAACAACTCGTTGTGGGATTCCAGTATCGATTCCAGTGCGATCAATTCAATGTTAAGCACAGTATTACTTCCTTCTGAGTACTCCATTTTGTTAAATCTGGACACTATCTTTGTCTATAAAATTATCTTTCCTATTATATTTGCTATTGTTCCCGTTGTACTCTATAAAATATTCTCTTCACAATTCAATGAAAAAATCGCATTTTTATCCTCATTTTTTTTCATGTCATTCGTTTCTTTTTATACTATTATGTCATGGCTTCCAAGACAACAAATTGCCGAATTATTCTTGACTTTGTTTGTCCTGGTGATAGTAAATAATAAAATCACTGGATTTAGCAAACGATTTCTAATTGTATTATTTATTCTTTCATTAGTTGTTTCGCATTATGGGACAACTTATATTTTCCTGATATATATTCTATTTATTTCAATACTATTTTTTATACAAAAACAGAACGACGTCATTGTCAAACCGTCATTTGCAGTATTTAGTATTGTTGCAGCGCTTTTTTGGTACCTCACAACCGCCAATTCAGCCCCATTCATTTCATTAGTTAATATTGGTAAAAACATATTTGATGCCGTTATGGTTGATTTGTTTGATCCCAATAAAGTTGACCCTGATGTAGCTAAAGCTCTAGGGTCAGGACTTCTTTCACAACCTTTCTGGCATGCAATTTGGCGGTTTTGGCAGATAATCACACAGGTCTTAATTTCCCTGGGAGTAATTTTCAGTATTTTAAAACGTAAAAAGTTCAAACTAAACAATGAATACTTTGCATTTTCCATTTTTAGTTTATTTATAATATTGTGTTCTATTGTAGTCCCTTATTTTGCCTCAAGCTTAAACATGAACAGAATCTATAGTTTAACTCTTATATTCCTATCGCCCTTCCTTGTGATAGGTGCTGAATCAATAATTCATTTGATTTCAATATTTCTCAAGAATAATGTAATTAAAAAGCCAAAATTCGCTTATCTGGTGGCAGGATTGGTAATAATACCCTATTTTTTGTTAAATACCAGCACGATTTATGAAATAACTGAAAAACCCGCTAATTTAAAAATTGACTTTAATAAACATAAAAATGAGCATGCTTACAACAGCACATATTTTGACTGGTCTTATTTTATTACTTTGCCAGTCACGGAGCGGGATGTCGTTTCGTGTAAATGGCTTTCAGATAAGGTTGCTAAAGACAGTATTTTCTTAGCTGATAAACAAGTAGTACACGAACTGAGTGGTTATGGTCTAATCTCCCCAGAAGAAACATTTGAATTGAACCTGGATAGTATTTACAGACTAAAATTAAAGGTTGGAATAAACTGGTATGTTTATTTTGGTTGTCAGAATACGTGGAAAGATACCTATATTACTTCAAATTCAGAACAAGTTGCCAGCTACACAGAAAATAGTTTACAAGAAGTCATACAAGCTCTGGATACAAATCACTTGATTTACACTAATGGCGGTTCACAATTATGGAAATAAGAGAGGTTTTGTCAACAGGTGTTCGAGCAGCCGGGTCGAAAACCGAGAAAGTATTGTTAGCATTTAAACCGGAGTGAGGATGACTTTGGGGTTTTCCCGGGGTGTAGTGGGCGAGCGGGACAAACAACCACAGGTTGACAGGGGGAGGTTGTGAAGTCTCAGGCGGGCAGACGGGTATGACCTCCGGCAACGCCCTGGTCTATGACTTCGTCCCAATCAAAGAAGGTCATGGACCTGGTGCGGTGAGTAAAGTTCATGAGCAGTCGGTAGACTCTGGAAACTTCCTCAGAGGCGTCCGGCCGGTCTGTTTTGGAGGTGTTTATTTGTATTTGAGTACGCCCGGAGACTACCTGGGACTCACCCATCCGGCGGACTTTTATGGGGGCTATTCTTTCCCTGACTTTAAGCTCCATGACCAGAGTACTGGTATGCTGCCAGCGGTATACTTTATCCCAGGAGCTGCCGGACGGCAGGTCGATTTCCTCTATCTTCTCCCAGTTTTTGTTCAGGACAAAGGAAATGTCCTTAACAACTTCTTCTAAAATGATAATATACCTTAATATCTCCAATTCTTACCTCAGGCGACCAGTGCATAAAAATTGGGATGGAATATTATATCGAGATAATATATCCAGAGGTCAGGCGTCAGGAGATCATGAATTTCAGGATTTTCAACTAATTACATTATATCAGTATTGCAGATATAATTCAGCACTTAGATAATAAAACATTAATTTGTAAC
>CAYLVC010000137.1:0-7807 GCA_964387005.1 uncultured Dehalococcoidales bacterium
TGGTTGACAAAGAAAATGGTTTGTATTCCATGGAGGACCTGTTAATCCCATATTTTAATATGTAAGACAGCCGGCTGTTAGTTTATCAGCCAATTATTGATGGAGTTTATCTAATACAAACTTAACCGGTTCTCTTTTAGCTTTTTTAAAACATTTTATTATATATTCCACTTTTATAGCGTCCTGGTTTTTTGCCTGTTATAATCATCTCATGTGATTAAACAAATAGCAGGAGAAAAAATGAACGGCAAAAAATATGCAGACCGCCTTATTACCGATACGGGGTTCGAATCAACCCATGTGCTGAAGATAGATAAAAACCGTCTGAATGACTTTTTTTCGGTCGACTGTACATGGTTCTGGCGCAGCAGTCCCAACCAGATTGTCGATGGTACCCGGGTTAGCGACGAAAATATGGTTGTCGGTCTTATTGGAGCGGATCAGAAGAACCCTTTCAGCCTTGCAGGAGAAATTACCATCTGGATTGATGGAAAAAAGAATATCCTTAACAAAAGCAGCCTGATTTTCATCCCTGCCGGTATTCCATGCGGCCCGATTCAAATAAATCATATTGAACATCCTGTGTTTTACACTACTATCTCTATTCGTCCTGACCCGTCAATTGATGTAACGGCAAGAAACCCTTCACTGCCACGATATACCATCATTTCAGAGACCAAGGAAAAATCGGCTCCCCCTCCCCCTAACCGAACCATAGAATCAACGCGTCTTCTTCACATTGAAGATGACATGGCCAAAGGCTCATTTTATGTTGACTTTGTCTGGTTATACAAAGGTTATGGACAAGCCCCTATGGGGGTCCACGATCACGGATGGGAAGAACTCATCGCCATGACCGGATGTGATCCGGAACATCCCCATGATGTCGGTGGAACTTTGAGTATCGACCTTGAAGGGGAAACACATATAATCACAAAGAACACACTGGTATGTATTCCCGCCCACGTGATGCATTGTCCCTGGAAATTTATCGAAATCAACAAACCCACCCTGGTTTTTTCGGCCAGTCCATCCGGTATGTACTACAGTTCCGAAAAGAAAAAGTGGTGAATATTCTGTTACCCATCTTCACGAATACGTAATTCGTTTACAGGCATTGTTACGGAGCTCTGGCTGGGAGTAGAATACAAAGAGAAGCTCACTATAGAAACGAGAACTGTATGAATACTCCCAAACTGCTTTCCCGGGGACTGATAATAATATCAGTTTCCTCTTTCTTTTTCAGCATTAGTTTTTATCTGCTGATCGTAATCATATCGGCATATGCCATGGATAGTTTTAAGGCTTCATCTGCTGAGGCTGGAATAGCATCCAGCCTTTTTGTTGTTGGCGCCTTGATCTCGCGGCTGTTGTTCGGCAGGTTTATTGAAAAAAGCGGTCAAAAAAAGATGTTATGCACAGGATTAACAGCGAACCTGGCAGTAACTCTGTTATACTTTATTGCTGACAACATCCTGCTGTTATATGGTGTTCGCTTTCTTCATGGTGCTGCATTCGGTATGATCACTTCGGTGGCAGCAACGGTGGCAGCCAATATCATTCCCAAAGAAAGACGCGGTGAAGGACTGGCTTTTTTCGGTTTGAGTGTTACTCTAGCCACGGCTATCGGCCCTTTTTTAGGCATGTACCTGTACCGGTTTGAAAGCTATGATATGGTATTTACGGTAAGTGCGGCTGCGGCCTTAATGGCGCTTTTATTTGGTATATTTACAGCGACTTCTGAAGTCAAGCTGACTGCCAACCAGACCGCGGAATTGACGGGATTCAAACTGAGAAATTTTCTGGAACCCAAAGCTATTCCCATTTGCATCCTGGTAACTGTTATTTACATGTGTTATTCCAGTCTTACGAGCTTCCTCACACCATATGCGCGTGAAATAGATTTACTTGAAAGCGCCAGTTTCTTTTTTCTGGTTTACGCCATAGTCGTTTTTGTTTCCAGACCTTTCATTGGGCGGATATTCGATATGAAAGGTGCGAATGTTATTATGTATCCTGCCATTTTTATATTTGCCGTCGGTATGCTGCTTGTCAGCCGGTCATATACCGGGTTCGTGCTTCTGTTATCAGCGGCTTTATTAGGTCTTACCTGCGGTTCTATTCAGTTAACCACGCAAACAATTGCGGTTCAATTGAGCCCCCAGCACCGGCTCGGACTGGCTAATTCCACTTTTTTTATGTCAGTAGACATTGGAGTAGCCATCGGTCCATTACTGTTTGGACTACTGCTTCCTTTCGCCGGTTACAGAAATCTGTACACCTTCAGCGCGATTTTGGCCCTTGGATGTATTTTACTGTACTACTTTTTGCACGGGAATAAGGTTGTTCATACTAAATTAAAATCCGGATAGTGACAGCAATACTTATAACAAAGAAGAAAAGGCAACAGACCAGAATTATATTCCCGGCCTGTTGCCTTCAGTAAACCAGATAAGTATAGTATTTTGGGTTTATAACAAATTCAGTGACTAAAATCCACTGCCATCAGGAATACAGTCGCCGGAATTCGGTGCAGGGCCAACCGGTCCTGATCCGGAACCGGTGCTGCCGCCAGGTCCTCCGGGAGAGTCAAATCCACTGCCATCAGGAATACCATCACCGGAATTGGGAGCAGGTCCCGTCGGTCCGGAACCGCCGCTTGAAACATCATCAACTACGGCTTCGATTGTATCTAAGGTCTTCCCATTTTGTTTCCCATTTGGGCCTTTTGATGCGTAGCTATAATTATTGTAGTAGAGATTTTCGTTGCAAATGCCGTCACCCGCAGGACATTCCACTCCGCAGTTGCCCTGACCTGCGCTACCACCGGCTGCAAATACCGTACCTGAAATGGACCCCGCCAGAAGCGCCGCCGATACCATTGAAATCCCCAGTGTTGCAAATAATTTATTCATAATTAACCTCCGTATTTATTTACTTGTACGTATATATAAACGAATAACCACGCCAATTGTTACAACCGCCGGTATAAACCGTCGAAATGCCTGCGATTGATCTTGCAACGGTCCTTTGTTATAATTCTATTTATGATTTCACCTATGTTTAAAGGAAAAGGGAGAATGCAGCGACGCACTTGATCCCGGAATTTTAAGGCGGCGGAGCCGCTTACAACCCGGTTAATCAAGCCAGTCTGCGGAATCAATGATAATGCATATGCTGCAGCAATTACATTATTCCAATTTGGCTCAGTGCGTGGTAAAACACTACTGGGGCATTCAAGTATATCAATCTTCTAAATCAAAACTCCCAATCTACAACACACATCGGGTCTCGTATTACATTGACGAGCCCGTTTTTTGTTTCAGACTATCCCGGTTCTCCGGAAAGGAGGTGATGCTATGATTATGACAAACCTCCGTACATGAATCATTCAACCCTTGATGTGCGTGGTACATCCGGAATTTACAGAATTTGCCGCAGGGATAAATCATAGCGTTGCCTTTTTGAACACTTGACTTCAGCTGCCAAACATCTCTTTCGCTATGAGTTAATCCGTGAGGCGCTCATAACAAAAAACGAAAGGAGTGCTTTATGTCCGCAATCTCTCGTGTTCTTTCTTCACGCTGGGGACCGATTATCACCGGCGCCGCAATAGGCATTCTGGCGCCGCTACTGGTATTTTGGGGTAATCCCGGAAATATGGGAATCTGTGTTGTTTGCTTTATCCGTGACATATCCGGGGCACTGGGTTTTCACCGGGCCGGAGTGGTGCAATATATCCGTCCTGAAATAATCGGGTTTGTGCTTGGCTCCCTGGGGGCTGCACTGGCTTTCAGGGAATTCAAACCGCGTACGGGGTCATCTCCGCTTGTGCGTTTTATACTGGGCATATTTGCGGTATTCGGAGCCCTGGTATTCCTGGGCTGTCCATGGCGAGCTTATCTGCGTTTTGCCGGTGGAGATTGGACCGCCGTATTCGGAATACTTGGTTTAGTCGTCGGAATTGTACTGGGGATTGTGTTTTTGCGCATGGGATTCAGTCTCGGAAGGAACCGTCCAGCGCCGAAAGCTGTCGGGTGGGTTATGCCAGTAGTTATGGTAATACTGCTGGTTATACTGATTATTGAGCCGCAGTTCGGCCGCGACGCGGAAGGCAATCTGACCGGTCCTATCTTCTTCTCCACTACCGGACCAGGAAGCCAGCATGCGGCACTGATTATTTCCCTGGTAGTGGGCCTTTTTATTGGAATTCTCGCCCAGAGAAGCCGCTTCTGTACGGTAGGAGCGGTACGTGACACCATCCTTCTAAAAGATACACGTCTTCTGTTTGGGGTATTGGCCTTGATTGCAGTTGCTATTGTAACCAATCTGATCCTGGGTCAGTTTAATCCAGGTTTTGAAAAACAGCCGGTAGCCCATACCGATATGCTGTGGAATTTCGGCGGCATGGTGCTGGCCGGCCTGGCCTTTACCCTGGCAGGCGGTTGCCCCGGACGACAACTTTTTCTTACTGGAGAAGGTGATGCTGACTCAGCCATGTTTATCAGCGGAATGCTGGTTGGCGCCGGCATTGCTCACACCTACAGCATGGCCAGTTCCACCGCAGGTCCCGGAGTATTTGGACCGTTTATCGTAATCGGCGGACTGATTGTCTGCGCTGTTATTGGTTTGACCATGAGAGAAGTAAAGGTATAGGAGTTGAGATCAATGAATGAGATAAGAACCGTTGACGCCAGAGGGCTTTCCTGTCCTGAGCCGGCCCTTCTGGCTACTCAGGCAATGAAGAAAAATATAAAAGGAACAATCGAAGTGCTGGTTGATTCCGGTACAGCCCGGGAAAACGTCTCCCGCCTGGCTAAAAAAGAAGGTTGGGCAGTGAGCATAGAAGAACAAACTGATGGCAATACCCGTATTGTACTTAAGAAATGATTTACCTGGATAATGCAGCAACATCATGGCCCAAGCCGCCGGAAGTGCTGAAAGCAATGACCGATGCCCTTGAGATTTCCGGGGGAAATCCCGGAAGATCAGGGCACCGGTTATCCATCGCAGCCGCACGGGTAATATATGACTCCAGGGAGGAAGTCGCCCGATATTTTGGTATAGACAATCCGTTACGTGTCATTTTTACGAGTAATGCTACCCACGCTATCAATTTGGTTCTTAAAGGAATATTGAAACCAGGCGACCGGGTAGTTACAAGTTCTATGGAGCATAATGCTGTGATGCGTCCGTTACGCATACTGGAGAAAAAGGGCGTCCGGCTTGTTACCGTCCGCTGCGCATACGACGGAAGTCTTGATGTCAAGGACGTTAAGAAGGCAGTGGATGCTAATACCAGACTTATTGTGATGACACACGCATCCAACATAGCCGGCACGATATTGCCCGTAGCCGAGATTGCTTCTCTCGCCCATGAAGCTGGCGCTTTAATCCTGGTGGATGCAGCTCAAACGGCAGGAGCTTTACCCATAAATATGGTAGAGACTGGAATTGACCTTATGGCATTTACCGGACACAAGGAGCTACAGGGTCCCCCTGGTATCGGCGGGCTGGTTATTTCCGAAAATATGGATTATAAAAAGATGGAACCACTAATACACGGGGGAACTGGTAGCCGTTCCGATTCAGAGGAGCAGCCTGATGACTTGCCTGACAGATTTGAAAGCGGTACAGCCAATCTGGCCGGCATTGCAGGCCTGGGAGCCGGTTTGAGGTACATCAAAGCAATAACAATTGAAGAAATCAGAGCACATATGAAAAAACTGGCTCAGGCTCTTTTTGAGGGTCTGTCCAGTATCCCAAAGTTGAAGTTGTATGGTACACTGAACCCGGATAAATCAGTTGCGATTGTATCTTTCACGATAAACGGGATGCATGTATCAGAGATTGGGTTAAGATTAGACGAGGAATATGGAATACTATCAAGGGTGGGACTGCATTGTGCCCCGTCAGCTCATAAAACCCTGGGCACATTCCCGGAAGGAACGGTGCGCTTATCCCCCGGTCTTTTTACCTCAATGGATGATATTCAAAGTACCATAAAGGCTATATCTAAGGTGGTACGGTCATGACACAATATGGAGTAGCTCTTTTCTACACAACTTCAGCGGTTATGCGAACAGAGAAGCTGCTTATCAAAAAGGGCTACACAATAAAGCTCATACCCACCCCCAGGCAATTGTCCAGCGATTGTGGAATCTCTATACGGTTTGATTGGAATCAACAAGATCAGATCGAAGCCTTACTCAATGAAGCGAAAATAGAATTTGACTCCATTCATGTTATTGAAGTATGACCTGGATTACACCAGGTGAATGCAATGCTGATTAATGATGAGCTGAAGAAAAGATACTCAGACAGGGAGAAAACAGCGTCCTTACAAAAAAAATGCTTGAGACACCGAATTTGACTTTAACTTCTACAAAGGACACGCTGTAGAATTTATCAAAATATCAGGAGCAACTATATGGCTGAAACCAGAATAATAGATGTCCGTAACATGCCATGTCCGGAGCCTGTTATAAAAACCAAAAAAGCTCTGGAAGGAGTGATCGAGGGAGGCACTCTTAACGTCCTGGTAAATACAATTGAGGCCCGCCAGAATGTTGAACGTTTTGCTCAGAGTCAAGGGTGCAATGTTAATGTATCCGAAAAGAACGGTGTATTTTCAATTGAGATATGCAAGAGACAAAAGGTAGAAGACAAAACAAACAAAGGCGCTGATGTTCTACTTATTGCCAGTGACTGTCTTGGCAACGGGGATGAAACCCTTGGTCAGTTGCTGATTGCAGCATTCATTAATACACTGCCTGAATCCAGAGCAAAGCCATCTAAAATACTATTTATCAACCGCGGAGTAATGCTAACGACTGAAGGTTCAAGAGTGATTGATACACTACAAAATCTTGAAAATAATGGCGTTCAGATATATTCTTGCGGTACCTGTCTTAATCACTACCAGCTTAAAGAGAAACTGAAGGTAGGAAAGATCACAAATATGTATGATACGGTAGAATCACTCCTTACAGCAGCCAGGGTTGTTAGAATCTAAGCCTGGAACCAACCGATTAACGGACAGTATATACAATATGATTGATACTCACTTATAAATAACAAAACTACAAGGACTTATACACCTGAAAACCAGGCAAAACTTACACTTGACAGTCTGACTGGTTTGCCTTAACATTGCAGGCAGGTATAAAAGATATGAGTTGTTTGGCGACACTAAAAGCAAAAGGACTAAAACTCACGCCTCAGCGAAGACTGATCGTCGATATTATACACGATGCTGAAGCTCACCTGACGGCTGAAGACATAATTTCCAGCGTTCAGAAGAAAATGCCCGGCGTTAACAAATCGACGATATACCGGACCCTTGATTTGCTGGAAGAAACCGGCTGTGTTTACAAGAGTGTAAGCAACGATCAGTGTATTTATCATCATGCTGAAGAAGGACACCATCACCACCTGGTTTGCAGTAAATGCGGTAAAACCCTGGAATGTGAAGATAACGTTTTTAAACAAGTTCAAAAAGAGCTATTCAACAAATACGGGTTTCAAATCAGCTTCAATCACGTTGTAATGAAGGGTATATGCAAGGAATGCAATAGTTAGAAACGGGGAACATTCAGAGATGCGAATTATAGCAGCCCCGGTTACCTGAAAATGTTATATTGAACTTTATCGTCTACTATCACTGCCAATTATATCATCCAGCGAGAGAAAAAAGCATCTCTCGCTGGATAAAATACCTTTTTGCCTGTTAGTCTTTACAGTATTATCAGGCTGGCTTTCTGACTTCCTGAAATGACAGTTATTTTCCCCTCGGATCAACAGACAG
>CAYLVC010000138.1:0-7768 GCA_964387005.1 uncultured Dehalococcoidales bacterium
TCGCCGCACCCACCAGCACATGCGACCTGTCGATCGCCGGCGGCGATCAAATAACAATCGAGGAGCGTCAACCGGATGAGGTCACCACAATACAGGGCATACGCATAGCGCCCGCCGGTATCCAGGCAGCCAATCCGGCCTTTGATGTTACCCCGCACCGGCACATTACCGCTATTATCACTGAGAAAGGCATAGTCAGAGAACCGTATTGGGAGAGCTTGTCCGGACTGGCAAATCGCTGAATATGACTGCTTGCCACACATGCCAGTTTAATTGATAATAGATTACCGGGACAAGATCAAACTACAGCTTAAAAAACAAGGAGGACTGATCCATGCAAAAAACCAATATAGGCGTGATCGGCGGAACAGGGCTTTATGATATAGAAGGGATGACGGATATACGCCATATCACCCTGGATACGCCTTTTGGTGACCCCAGCGACAGCTTTACGCTGGGTAATCTGAACGGGACGGGAGTAGCTTTCCTGCCGCGTCACGGACGGGGGCACCGCATCCTGCCCAGTGAGATACCGGCACGGGCCAACATATACGCCATGAAATTACTGGGGGTGGAACACATCATTGCCATCAACTCCTGCGGGAGCTACAAAGAAGAGCTGAAACCCGGCGACCTGTTGGTCCCGGACCAGGTAATCGACCGTACCCAGGGAAGGACCAGTACCTTTTTTGGAGACGGTGTGGTTGCCCATGTATCCTTTGCCGATCCGTTTTGCTGGGAACTCAGCAACTTTTTGTATAACTGTGCGGTAGAAGCAGGGGCGACGGTGCACAAAGGCGGCACCTATGTCGCCATGGAAGGACCTGCTTTTTCGACCCGGGCTGAATCACAGCTCTACAAATCCTGGAATGCCGACGTGATAGGCATGACCGCCCTGCCGGAAGCCAAACTGGCCCGTGAAGCTGAGATCTGCTATGCCAGCATCTGCTGCATTACCGATTATGACGCCTGGAGAGAACATGAAGCGGGCGTCACGGCGGATGTAATCATGGGCCTGCTGCAAAAGAATATCAACATGGCCAGGAAAATCATTGAGATTGCAGTCAAAAAGATGCCCGTAAAACGCCGCTGCGAATGCCAAAACGCACTGGAGACAGCCATCATCACAGCACCTGCCGTTATGACGCTGGAGCAAAAGAAGAAATTCGATCTGCTGATAGGAAAATATATCGACCATGTTTAGACAGGAGTTTTTCTGGCTGCATGCCGGAGGTATTCCAACAGCGGACGATAGGAGCTTTAAACTTTAATTTCCAGTATTAACGTACTTAAAAACCACGGGGTGGGCCTGCCCGGCTCCTTTTACAGGGGTACAGCCCACCCTGAACTTTTTTCTCCCTATGCTCCAATACTGGCCTTCCCCCCGAATTGTCCCTCGTATTTGAGTGTTTTTGCCTATAAAAATGGGTAAAAATTAGGTGGTTATCAGACAGCCGTAAATGTTATTTTAATATATAGTTGTCTGGTGGGAGAAGGAAAATATGCGGATTTTGAAGCTGAAAAAGAAACTGAATGAACAAAAGGGTATTACAGGGCTGGAAACAGCCATTATATTAATTGCTTTTGTGGTAGTGGCGGCCGTTTTTGCCTATGCCGTTCTTTCAGCCGGGCTGTTTTCTTCTCAAAAAGGACAGGAAGCCGTTTACAAAGGGCTTGAAGAAGCCCAGAGTACAACCAAGATACTGGGAGGAATTGTCTCCAAATCCGAAAACCCCGGAGAGACCGGCTACCTGAGTCAACTATCCTTCACCATAGCCGGTACACTGAACGGTGAATCGCTGGATTTTACACCCCCCGATCCGGACCCTGCAAACAACGGTCTCTGCGCTGCCGGCAGCAGCAACAAGGTAGTTATCTCCCTGATAGACCCATATCAGAAAGTCGATGATCTATTCTGGACATTGAAAAAAATAGGCAACTGCAATGCCGATTACCTGCTGGACGTCAACGAGCAATTCCAGATCATTATTGGAAGCGACGTTACAAATACCAGCGGCGGCAACCTGGTTGACGCACTTACATTGAAGCCTCTCGGCCCGAACACCCGGTTCCTGATCCAGATTACGACTCCGGTGGGAGCAACCAATTCACTTGAGAGGACCACCCCGGCCTATATCTACAAAGTTATGAATCTGAAGTAAAACGATTCCGGAAGATTTTTCATCTCCTCCTTTTGTTTAAGAGGGCTCATCACCCTCTTAAACTGTTTTTTCAGGGCTGAACTTTCATATTTGCATGTGTCTTGTTATAATGGATTGTGCTGGATAATATAATACATAACAGGAGATGGCCATGTTAAATATAAGTATCAGCGGCAGAGCGGACATTCCGCTGTACAGGCAAATCATGGACCAGATTAAACAGCAGGTGGCTAACTATCAGCTTAAGCCGGGAGAAAGGGTACCCACGGTGCGGGACCTGGCCCAAACCCTTCAGATCAATCCGGCAACAGTAGCCAGGGCTTACCAGGAACTTGAACAGGAAGGCATCCTGGGAGCCAGCCGCAGAAGAGGCACCATTGTTATGGGGGAAAATGACAGTCCCCAGAGACAGCCGCTGCGGCAGAGCCGTCTGGCTGGGATAGTCAACAACCTCATCCTGGATACCCTCAGCCAGGGCTATAACCCGGAGGAGCTGGAAGCCGCTTTTTCGCTGCAACTGGCCAGGTGGCGGTTCCAGAGAGAGACGCAGGAAGCCGCTGCCGGCGCTGCCAGCAAGATTGAAGTACAGAAAAAGATCAGGATAGTCGGCAGCAATGATATGGCGCTGGAACTGCTGGTAAGCCGGCTGAAATACAGCAATCCGGAAATTGACATCCAGGTCACTCCTGCCGGCAGTCTGGGAGGGCTGCTGGCGATCCAGGAAGGCAAAGCCGATATGGCCGGCACGCACCTTCTGGATGAAGAAACCGGGGAATATAATTATCCTCATATAAAGCATACTCTTCAGGGGATCGAGGTAGCCGTCGTCCACCTGGTAGACAGAATCCAGGGTTTTATGACTGCCAGAGGCAACCCCAAAAATTTCAAGGGTCTGGAAGACCTTAACCGCTCCGACATAACCTTTGTCAACCGTCAGAAGGGTTCAGGTACACGAGTCTGGCTGGACTACAAATTAAGAGAGATGGGCGTTCAGCCGCATACCATCAAAGGCTATAACCGGGAACTGGATACTCACATTGCCGTAGCCATGAGCATCGTGAGAGGCGAAGCGGATGTAGCCCTGGGGATACAGGCAGCCGCCAACTCCTGCAACCTTGATTTTCTGGCGGCAACCAGGGAAAGATTCGACCTGGTAATACCGGTCAGCAACTACCGCAGCCAGCTTTTCGCTCCTGTCCTGGAAATCATCCGGAGCAGCGAGTTTAAGAAAATAGTGGACGAGATGGGGGGATACGACACCTCCCAGACCGGAGATACTGATTTTGTGAAGTAAACAAGGTCTTAAGAACGAGTAATACTGACTGGAGGAAATAATTCTAAAATGAACTTCACTCAACACAAGACAATTCCGGCAAGTGTATTCCTGATCATGCTGATTATTGCAGCGATGGTGGGAATGAGCGGCTGTGCGGGGGAAGTTGCCAATCCAAACATTATACTTGCCACCACTACCAGTACGCAGGACTCGGGACTACTGGATCTCCTGCTGCCGGTTTTTGAGAAGGATACCGGCTATAAAGTAAAAACAATCGCCGTTGGCTCCGGAGCGGCAATGACCATGGGCGAACGGGGAGAGGCGGATGTACTTCTGGTACATGCCCCTGCTTCCGAGGTTAAATTCATGGCAGCCGAACACGGGGTTGACCGGAAACTGGTCATGCATAATGATTTCATCATTGTTGGGCCGTCCGACGACCCGGTCGGCATTAAGGGAACAGCCAAAGCCGCAGAGGCACTGAAGAAAATAGCAGAAGCCAGCAGCCTTTTCATCAGCAGGGGGGATAATTCAGGTACAGACCAGCTGGAAAAGAAGCTCTGGACATCCACCGGGATTACGGTGAAGGGACAAAACTGGTACCAGGAAACAGGACAGGGAATGGGGGCTACGCTAACCATCGCCTCAGAAAAAGCAGGCTACACTATTACCGACCGGGCAACCTACCTGGCCAGAAAAAGCACGCTGAACCTGGACATTCTGGTAGAAGGTGACGCAGCACTGCTTAACATCTATCATGTAATCCAGGTCAACCCTGATAAAAATTCCCAGATAAATGCCGCCGGAGCGAAAGCTTTTGCCAACTTCATGGTTGCGGCGGACACCCAGAAGATGATCGGTGAGTTCGGCAAAGAGAAATTCGGCCAGCCGTTGTTCTTCCCGGATGCCGGTAAAACAGAAGCCGAGATGGGCAGCCAGTAAAAAGCCGGCAGGCTTAACTGCTTTCAACAGATACTTCTGATAGACAACTTCAACGGGGCGGGAACAACAGGAACATAACCCGCCCCGTAAAAACGATATTCTGTGTTAACAGACTAAAAATCAAAAGCAAAGTATTATTTGAATAATGGTGAACGATGGATTTACTGGCTGAAGGTCTGGTCAGGGCTTTCTGGCTTCTGGTGAGGGGCGACCCGGAGGTGTGGAAAATCACGCTTTTGTCCCTGACACTCTCCGGTTCTGCGGTGCTTGTCAGCCTGTGTATCGGCATGCCTGCCGGAGTAGCGCTGGCCTTGAACCGGTTCCGGGGGCGTCAACTGGTGGTAAGCCTGCTGAATACAGGAATGGGGGCACCTCCTGTAGTGGTCGGTCTCATCGTTTCGGTCTTTTTATGGCGCAGCGGTCCGCTGGGGGTATTAAAACTGATCTACACCCCGTATGCCATTATTATCGCCCAATTTGTTATTTCTCTGCCCATAGTAGCCGGGTTTACCATGGCGACCATTCAGCAGCTTGATCCCAAGCTGCGTTTACAGATCCAGGCCCTGGGAGCATCCCGCCGGCAGATGCTCTGGCTGCTCATTAAAGAAACGCGTCTACCCCTTCTGGCGGCAGTAATGGCCGGTTTCGGAGCAGTCATCTCAGAGGTAGGAGCTTCAATGATGGTAGGCGGCAACATCCCGGGACAGACCAGGGTATTGACTACGGCTACCGTAATGGAAGTCAGCAAGGGCGATTTCGGTATGGCCATGGCCCTGAGTATCATACTGGTTCTGCTGGCGTTCCTGGTCAACTTCGTTCTAACCGTGGTCCAGCAGCGGAGCCGGGTTAAATGAGCTATGGACAGGAGACCGGTACTCCAGCCCAGGCTGTAATGGAAGGCCGGGGACTGACAGTCACTTATGACAGCCGGAGGGTGCTGGATGTCCCGAGCATCCAGGTGCTCCCCAACAAAGTCCTGGCATTGATCGGGCCCAACGGCTCGGGAAAAACCACCCTGATGCTTTGCCTCTCCCTCCTCTTGAAACCGGATTCCGGGATGGTCTTGTTCAAGGGGCAAAAAATCGATCACGCCACATCTTTGATCCAGTTTCGCAGGCGTTTTGCGGTAGCCTTCCAGGAACCCCTGCTGCTCAATACCACGGTGCGGAACAATGTCGGCCTGGGTTTGCAACTGCGAGGGATAAAGGGTAAAGAGGCAAGCCAAAGGGTCGGCTACTGGCTGGAAAGGTTCGGGGTGGATTCCCTGGCGGGGCAAAATGCCCTTACCCTTTCCGGGGGCGAAGCCCAGAGAGTCAACCTGGCCAGGGCATTTGCGCTTCAGCCCGAGGTGCTGTTCCTGGATGAACCCTTTGCCGCCGTAGACACCCCCACCCGCCAGTCTCTGTTCGGGGATATTATCAATATTTTGCAGGAGACCCGGATGACCACCCTGATGGTGACCCATGACCGCAACGAAGCGCAAACACTATCCCACCAGGTGGCGGTGATGATGCAGGGCAAGATCGTCCAGATGGGAAGCCCGCGGGAAATTTTTTCTTCACCGGCTACCGAAGAGATCGCCAGGTTCGTGGGCATGGAGAACATAATCGAGGGCAAGGTATCCTGCAACAACAATAACATGGCGGAGATCAAGGCCGGAGGGCAGATTATCGAAGGGGTGTGCTACAGTCCGCCCGGACAGGAGGTTAATGTATTTGTCCGTCCGGAGGATATCACCCTATCCATGGCAAAGCACTCCTCCAGCGCCCGCAATATCTTCCAGGGACAAATCATTTCCCTGCTCCCGTCAGGCCCTCTGGTCCAGGTGAAGATAGACTGCGGTTTTCCGATGACGGCTTTGATTACCCGGCTTTCAGCCGATGAAATGAACCTGTCAGCGGGAACACCGGTCTATGCCTCTTTTAAAGCTGCTGCAATTCACATCATGGGTAAATAGCCCGGATGATTCTCTTTAATAACGGATTCTCTATCCTGTATAATAGTATTGAGAAACTAGAGGAGAGACGGAAATGGGAGAGATTAAAAGTGCTCGCGAAATTGCGATGGAAAAAATAGAAAAAATCGGCGAAGCTACCGAGGATGAGCGTTTTGCCTGGAAATATCTTCCCGAGGGAGAAAAGCTGGCCGCCAGATACTTGAAACAGGGGATCGATCTTTCATCCGAATTGAAGCAATTTGACAAAAAAGCCGCCGGATATGTGATCCGGGGCATCAGCAGTGTGCTGATCAAGAATATTGACATACCCAAAGATGAAGCTGATAAAAAGACTAACAAGCTGGCGATGGACGGGCTCAAAACCATCAAAAAAGACAAAGCCAGGGTAGAAGCTGTGTTGAGCCAGATCCAGCATATTTTCACCCACTATTCCGAACAGGGCGACAAGCAAATCAAACAGGCGTACGCATCTTTGAAAGCTGACTTTTCGGCCAAAGTGGAGCAGGCGCTGCGGCAACAGGGCGCCAGTATGGCCGGAGTACGCATCGACATCGAAAAGCAGCCGCAATTCCAGGAGGAGTGGAGAAAAATCAAGATCCAGCTTGAAAACCAGTATGTCCAGGTATTGACCGAATATAAGAATGAGCTTGAGGCAATCACTTAGCCGGGCTGATGCCAGAGTTCTTAATACTGTGAAAATGGTATGATGATAAAAGAGGTAGCATTTTTTCATGGAATCAGAAGAAAAAATCCGTTTGGCCGTCATGAACACGCAAATTATCCGGGCTCCCAAACAGAGCCTGGCGACGTTCGGCACCACCAATGTTTATTATTACCTGGTGGCCGAGGCGGCATTTAACGATATTGCCAAAAGCAGCGAGGTCGTGATCAGGGAAGGAAGGGTCATCGCCGAGCGTCCGAAGATCGTTACCCCCTATTACCTTTCACGGGTCCAGGGATTCAGTCCGGAAGCCAAAAAATACTTTGAAATGCTGCTCAACGGGATTGATTCCAACTCTCCCGGGCTGCTATACGCCTACCGCAACGAACCCAAAGAGCTGAATATCGTTTCTGAAAACCTGCCGGCGGTACTGGCCAGGCTGAATACGGAGATCGATCAGAAGGGCGATCCCCTGACATCCATCATCAAAGGTGAAGATGTACTCTGGGACGTCTCCATACTGAAATTCATTTATGAAATTACCCAGCGTTCCGTGGGTGATAATGTCCGCCAGTTGAATCAGAGGGGCTTGCTGAATGTAGATACGAGCGGCCTGCCGGCTGATGCCAGACTGCGGTTTGAAAACCTTTTCGAGCTGGTATCCAGAGGAGAGATGGAACCGTCCGACCTGAAAACGGAGCTTGACCGCTGGGGTGTTTTCGAGGAGTACCAGGACCGGTTTTTCAGCCTTTTCAAGAAGAACAGCGGCT
>CAYLVC010000139.1:0-7767 GCA_964387005.1 uncultured Dehalococcoidales bacterium
AGTCCGGCACCCGCCGCTTCGCCCTGACCGAGGACTGGCTTAAAGCCTCCCACAGAACCATAGACCAGAGCAAATCGGAGCCTTTCTGGCCCTGGCACGACCATACCCAAAACGTGCCGGTGGAACCGGGAAAAGTCTATGAATACGCTATCGGCCTTGCACCCAAATCGCACGTATTCAAAGCCGGTCATCATATTGAATTGCAAATCTCCAGCATGGATGATACCATAGGCGGACTGCATATTTGCAGCAGCCAGACCACCCTCCACAAGGTCTTTCACAATCCTGAATACGCTTCCTACCTGCTTTTACCTGTAGTAGAGGAGTGAAGTTGAACTGAGTTTAAAACAAGGGGGATTTTTAACAGAATACAATCCCCCTTGTTTTCACACTTGAGTTTATTTTTAAGGCCCGATGGAATAATCTCATAATCCTCAAAATTGACAAGCAGTCAGCACACGTAGTATTATTGGCACAATCGTGGCTTCGCTAACTCAGCAGAAGATCATACCTCTCGTACTTCAAATAACCTTTCCAATATTCTTCTGGGAACATATCTGTTGTAGTATTGCATAATTTAAATCGCAGGAGGTTTTAAAATATCTTATGGAAAAAGCTAATAACTGGACTAGTTTGTCCTGGCAGGAAAAACGGGATGTGCGGTTTAACCGCTGGCTGAATCCCCCCGATATTAAATTTGTCAGCCCGGAAGCCGAAAAAGCCTATAAAATCAGGGTTACCCGCTTTATCAAGGCTATCAAAATGGAGGAACCAGACCGCGTGCCGGTTATGCTGCCGGTGGGCAATTTTCCTGCTTATTATGCCGGTTCAACTCTACGCAAAGTCATGTATGACACCGCTGAAATGCGGCGCGCCTGGCTAAAGTTCATCGATGACATCGGGGATATGGATACCTTTCTGGGCCCCGGACTCATCCCCTACGGCCCCCTGGTAGAAGTCATGGATCCCAAGATCCAGGTCTGGCCGGGGCACGGTTTGCCCATGGAAGCCACCACCCAGCAGATTGTCGAGGGCGAATACATGAAGGCGGACGAGTACGACCTGATAACCAATGATCCCTCTGACTTTCAGATACGCGTCACCTTGCCTCGCACCAGCGGCCTTTTAGCCCCCCTGGCAAAACTGCCCCCCCTTCGTTTCATGCAGGCTAACTCCCTGGTTGCCGCTCTGACCGATCCCGAAATCCGCAAAATGGTACAGACTTTGCTGGACCTGGGTGATACTTACAAGAAATGGCAATCCAACATCGAAGATATCACAAACACCACCCTTTCCAGGGGTTTCCCCGCTTTCCGCAGCGGCTTCCCCATGATGCCGGCCGCTTTTGATCATTTTGCCGATATGCTGCGCGGCACACGGGGTATTGCGATGGATATCAACCGCCAGCCGCAAAAGCTGCTGGATTCGATGGAGCGCTGGCTGACCATGAACCTGGCCATAGTCAAAGACTTCCCGATAACCGAATGCCCTATCGTACTGATGCCCCTGCATAAGGGCGACGATACCTTCATGTCCGAAAAACAATTTACTTCCTTTTACTGGCCCTACCTGCGCCGTCTTTTCATGGCCATGGTGGATGAAGGACTGGTGCCCATGCCCTTTGCCGAAGGAAAATTCAACAAGCGTTTGAAGCTGATCGCTGATACGCCTAAAAGCGCCGTAGTCTGGTATTTCGACCAGACGGACATGGCCGAAGCCAAGAAAGTCCTGGGCGATATCTGCTGCATCATGGGCAACGTGCCCACTTCGGTGGTTATGACCAACACCACCCAGCAGGTCAAGGAATACTGCCGCAAGCTGATCGAGACCTGCGGGAAAGGCGGCGGCTATATTCTCTCCGGTGGCGCCAGTATCGATAAAGGCAATATCGAAAATCTGCGGGCCATGATGGAAGCTGCCAACGAGTACGGCACATATAAAAAGAAATAAACTGTTATATTTGCCCCCCACCTAACCTCTCCCGCGTTGGGGAGAGGTTAGGTGGGGGGGTATCTCCTGGAACTAAACTCCGTGATTATGATCTATTCTTAAGTAACCTCCCTCACTTTTAATTCTCTCCCCACAGGGAGAGACAAACCTCATATCAATGCCTTTTCATGTATGGAGGGAAGTCTCTCAAGTAAAAAGCTGATCTTCTGCCTTTCTCCCAAGGAGGAGAAACACAATGAGGGTGTCACTTAAGACGGCATTCTGTATTCATTGTCAGTTCTTACGAGTACTTTCCTCAGAAATCGGTACTGTAATTCGGTGTGTTACCTGTCCAATCAGGGATACAATGATGTCCTTAGGGAGAAAAAATACTAAAAAGTACTCTTTACGATACTGCTATTGTTCACAACTTCTCTTCTTCATTCAAACGCTTGATGTATTCTGGCGGTGATATTCCAAACGATTTCAATATGAAATTGTCGAGCTCCAGGGCATCATTGCCGATTAAAGTCTTACCCATGTCTATTTCGCCCGCAGTTTCGAATATCGCTTTGCCGCCATTCACATAAAAACCGAAGGGCGAATATTGCATTATGGCTCGATAGATATTGGCAATGGATTTATGCAGGTGAGTATGGACCCTCGGCCTGCCCGTTCCGGCCTGCCCGTCCTGATACATACACCTGGGTATAGCTCCGACAAACAGCTTGATGTTATTGGAAAAGGTCATTCCGGGCCGCCGGGAAACGGCCGGCATTGCCAAACGGACGGCATACTCTTTCAGGCATTCGGGTAAATAATGAGTTTCATCCTCAATCATAATCTCGTTAAAAGGCAAAGTATCAAGGTCCAACACCACAATTCGGTTCTTACGGGTATATTCACCCAGACCAATTATCTCCAGGTTTTGCTGTAAAAACCCGTCCGCTCCCTCTGCGATAGCACACTGCGCATGAAATTCCAGAGCATAATCCAAAACCTCTTTCAGTAAAAACGGATCGGTCCGCGGGTGTCCCGGTTCAGGCGGATGGGCCAGATTAACCTTGATCAATAGCGAACGTCGGTCTTTAACTGCCGCCCCAAACCCGACCTTCTCAAGAGCCGCGTTTAAAGACTCACCCTGGTTAACCGTCAGTATCATTTTTTATCACCTGATGGTTATTTCCATGATTCAGCAATTTTCGTCGAATTGAGACTGGTGACAAATTAAGGTCCAATTTCTATATAATGCATGACTCCACTGTAACATGGAATCTCAAATACTACTGTAAAAATGGCGGCCGGTAGTCCAGCCCAAGGAGGCTGCGAGTCGTATCGCGGAGATTGTTGAGGATAGAGTAGAGATATTCTTTTTCTTCCGCCGTCAGCGTGCCGAATATCAGGTGTATGGAGCGCTCGGTGACCCGCTCATGATACAGGGCGCTGCCTTTTTCAGTCAGGGTAACATAGGTCTTCAGGCCTCCGTCCAGTTTCTCTTTCCTGACCAGGCCTTTCTTCTCCATCCGGTTGATGAGAGTTGAGACCGAATTGAATTCCTTGAATGTCCATTTCGCCAGTTCATCGATGGTTACCGGCCTGTCTTCGCGCGACAGCATGGTCAGAACCCTGACCTGCGGCTGTGTCACCTTGAGATGCTTCAGTTCGAGTTCGACCGCGTTGATGACAACGTCATTCACCTGGTCAAGCAGGATATACAGGTTGATATCAGGATCGGTTTTTTTGGCAGCCCTTATGGCTGATACATTGTCCGGGGTTGTTTCCATTGATTGAGCCTGTCCTTTGTTCGTTAGCATTTACCTGTTAAAGCTTAAGCCAACGACTGTATAAATTCAACCTATCCAGCTTTTCCGAGGTACACCTGCGCACTCTTCCCGGGATACACAGCGGAACCTCTGTGAACAGCTACGCCGGCTTAATCTTGTAGTCTTGTATCGGCACCGGCTCCGTCGAAAGCCTGATACCGCCGCCGCTCTGGCGGAGGATTATCCACTTGAGCCAGTTCCTGTCGTCACGGGTGGGGAAATCTTCTCTGTAATGCGCCCCGCGGCTTTCTTCTCTCATAAGGGCTGCCCTGAAAGTCAATTCCGCGCACAGCACCATGCTCCGCACCTCGTGGCATTTACTGAGGTAGTGGATATCTTTTGCAACCAATTCCGGCAGGCATTCACGGACGCTTTCGATTTTAACAAGCGCTTCTTCCAGGCGTTTTTTGCTGCGGCGCAGATTGTACCTGATTGGCGCAGCTACTTCCTGCAATGCGCTGATGACTTCACCCGGTTCCATCCCGCTGCCTTTGTGCAGGGGTGCAAAGGTGGCTTCCTTGTACTGAGCAATATCAGCGGCGCTCGTTCCGGGCGCTGCGGCTTCACCGGCATACCGCGCTGCCGATGGACCTGCCCAACCGGCGCTGATGACCGCGAACATAATACCGGATCCAGGGGTAATGCCGGGGGGCGAATTGACCGCGCCAGCGACCGCCGAACCAGAATAGCTGGAATCGCCGATGGCCCAAAGCCCTTCAAGGCTGGTACTCATTTCATTGTCTACCCTGATGCAGGAAGTTTCGCCGTGGAGTGGAATAGCTATCTCGCGGCGGGTGCCCGGCGGCAGCCCGAACTTCTCTTCCTTTTCCGCCATACGGCGCGTCCAATCCACGAGCAGGGGCAGCTTAAGCGCAGGGTAACCAGGCCTGCCGGGAGGCGGAGGCGCAAAGTATATTGGGCCTCTTCCTTCCGCTATCTCTTTTTCCATGCCTGCCGCAAGCGCCACAGGCAGAAAAACACCGGTAGGCCCGGAACCGGGTAAATACTTCTCTGCCAGGTTTTCGCCCAGCGTATTGACCAGGAATTGGTGGCCTACCATGCCGCTGTCAGTATCCTGCCATACGGTGTGGCCGTAAAGATTGCCGAATTCAGCGTTTCGCATCTCGGCTCCGGCTCGGAATGCAGCTGCGATGCCGTCACCGGTGCCAGCAACCCAGAACCGCCTCACTTTATAGCCGCAACTCCCATTAGCCAGCACTGTCGCTTTCGCCTTGAATATGTAAAATTTCCCTGTGACGATATTAAATCCTACCGCACCAGTAACGCGGCCATCCTCTTTCAGAAGGTCCACAACGTGGACTTTATCAAGGAATCTGGTGCCCAGCTTGCGCGCCCGGGACTTTATGGGCAGCATCAGGTCAATATCAATAAAAGTCTGCGACAGTTCCGGTGCAAAGATAGTGGGCATGCTCATGAGGTTGCCGTCAGGTCCCTGAAGGAGCCTGGCGCCCCACTCCTTAAAGTCCTCGATAGCTCCGTACGTGCTTACAACGTATTTAGCCAGCAGTTCCTGGTCATTCAGAAAAAAGCCGGACTGGCGCACCTGGAAATCGAGAAATTTGTCGGCGGTCTTGTCCGGGCCGAGGAAGGCCAGAATACCGCCGATTTTCGTAGCTTTGCCTGCCCAGCCCGCTGTCTGCTTTTCTACCACCAGGACGTCAACATCCGGGTTTTGCTCCTTTGCTTTGACGGCTGTCACCAGTCCACCGATGCCGCCGCCGATAATCAATACGCCTGTTGAAATGACCTCGCCGAGTTCTTCTATACTGGCCACAGTAAACCTCCTTATTGAATGGGCATGACTGACATACCTGACTTCAGGCAGTTAATATGAAGAAAACAATGGCGCCGGGATGTTGGGAACCACCTCTATGCATTGCGCCGGGCAGGCGGCTTCGCAGGCCAGGCACCAGACGCAGTCTTCCGGGTAGGCTGCAACTGGCTTCTTGTCCACCTCGTTCCAGCGGATAACATCCGCGAAACACGCGTTCATGCACATTCTGCAGCCTTTGCATTCTTCCAGGTTAATCTCTATCGCTTTTACCCAATTCTTTGTTTTACTCATGATCTGCCCCTTACTTAACGTAGATTATGCTAGAACCCTCTTTCCGGATTTTCAGGGAAGCCTGGCGGTTGATAGAGGGGTCGGTGACTGCTTGCCATATGCCCCATAGAGCGGGAAGGAAAGCTTTGAAAGTGCTGACCTCGGCGATATTGTGGACAGGCCATCCGCCCCCGGTTGGTTTCTTGCCACTGGGGTGCGGAGGCATCGACGGCCTGGATCCGGAAGGTGGACCGGGCGGAGGCCCGCCGGGAATTCCATGCATACAAGAACGCATTTTACAGCCGCCGGGGATGCTCTCCCATTGGTGAGATAAGATAACCATGGGCCTGGTACCAGGCTGGTTGCCGGTAGAGCCTGCGGTAAGAAGATGATCATATATCCAGAATTCCTTCTGCTTTTCAGTCCCCAGATTAGGGTCTACCCACTCAATGCGCAAATCCATGACGGGACCGTAATCAATGCTTTCGGTGGCTATCTGCACTGCTCCAATGTGTCCGCCCAATGGCGGCTTGACTTGCCACCGGAACCCTTTATGCTCGTCAGGGCACCAGAGTTCGTAGCCTTTTTCCATGTTAACCCACCACCAATCAATCATCTCCACGGTAACCCCTGGAATGACGTGGTCAACCACCATCCATCCTTCAGGATATATTGATTCCGACATATTCACCCCCTATCTCTGCTTTTCATCTTTGTAAGTATTCTGGAAATCACTATTTTGGGTAATAATAAAGGAAATTATATTAGATGTCAATAACAACGTGCAATATGAAGTATAATGATTAATACCCATTGATTTTGTTTGAAAAAATCATTCCGGGAAGCAACCGGCAATGCCAGGCGGACGGCATATTCTTTAAAGCAGCGGGGTAAGTTTGGATTTCAGGCGTTTAAATTTGTTATTTTAAATAGTCATAACCGGGCAGTTTCTTTGATTAGAAAGATGGTTGTATTCGTGAAGTTCTGCACCAGAATTTCTCAAATCCGATCTTCTCCAGAGCGGGGCTCAATGAAACAACTTTTTTAACGGTCAATATCATTTTTACTTTTACCCGAAAATGTTTGAGACAGATAAAGACAGCCTGAAAATCACTTAATGTATCTGGACTTTCAACCCGTAGGACTCTATCAGCTTCTTGTGGGCTTCCATGGTTTCAGTAGTGGGAGGAATGACATCACTCAGCAGGTATTTTTGTTGCAGTCTTTCGTATTTCACCTGCCCCAGGCGGTGGTAGGGAAGTATCTGGACCATGGTCACAGCCTTTCCCAGTTCCACGCAAAAGCGGCTGGTTGCCTGTAAGTTTTCTTCAGAATCATTATATCCCGGAATCACCGGTATTCTAATCTGTAATAAAGCTCCCGCCTCCGCCATTTTCAGGGCGTTTTCCAGGATAAGCTCATTAGGTACCCCGGTGATCTCCAGCGAGCGATGGGAGTCCATATGCTTGAGATCAAATAATACCAGGTCCGTATATTCCAGGATGATCTTGTAGTGTTCCCATGGTGCAAAGCCGGTCGTATCCAGGGCGGTATTTATGCCCTGCTCTTTGCATTCTTTAAAGACAGCCGTGGAGAACTTATATTGCATCATGGGCTCACCACCGGACAGCGTCACTCCGCCGCCGGACCTGCGGTAATAGGGCCGGTCTTTATTTATCCTGGTCATTACCTGCTCTACCGTCATGTCCGTACCGCAGACAGCCAGGGCATTAGCCGGACAGGCTTCAGTGCACTTGCCGCAGTTGTCACAGAGGTCCCGCTTTATGTCAATCACCTGCATCTCGCTCTGGTCCACCTTAGAGGTGATGGTCTTGCCCTTGATAATAGCGCCTGTCGGACAGGCCTCCAAACATTTCCCGCAAACCCCCAACCCTATGCACCTGATCTCAAACCAGGCTACCTGCATATGGGAAGACTGCGATTCGGGAC
>CAYLVC010000140.1:0-7727 GCA_964387005.1 uncultured Dehalococcoidales bacterium
CTTTAAAAAGGGTCTGGCTTTCCCAGGAGGATGAAGAAGGATATTATTACGGTTTTGCCAATGAAGCACTCTGGCCTTTATGCCATATTGTTTACAACCGGCCGGTATTCCGCCAGTCTGATTGGGAATCGTATAAAAAAGTTAATCAAATATTCGCCCAGAGCGTATTAGAGGAAATTGACGGCAGAAAAGCCTTTGTTTTCATTCAGGACTATCAGCTTGCGCTGGTAGCAAAAATGATCAGGGAACAAGAGCCATCAGTTTTCACAGCCCAGTTCTGGCATATACCCTGGCCTAATCCCGAAGCTTTTCGTATCTGCCCCTGGCAGAATGAAATCCTGGAAGGCCTGTTAAGCAACGATCTTTTCGGATTCCATATCCGATATCACTGCAACAACTTCATGGATACGGTTAACCGCGCACTGGAATCCAGAGTAGACTTTGAAAGATACGAAATAACCTACAACAATCACACGACGTCTATTATGCCGTTTCCTATCAGCGTCGATTTCGAGGACTTTTCCCGCAAAGCTCAAACTCAAGAGATAAAAGAAGAAATCGCCCGGCTGAAGAAAAATTTGGGATTGACAAACAAAATTGTTGGGCTGGGGATAGAAAGATTCGATTATACCAAGGGCATTCCCGACCGTCTTAGAGCAATTGAAAGATTTTTCCAAAATAATCCTGAGTACATAAACAAGGTGGTGTTTATTCAGGCCGGTGTAACCAGCAGAATCCATATTGCAGCCTACAAAAACCTCAATCAGGAAGTAGAAAACATGGTTGAGCGGATCAATACCGCTTTCGGGACGGAGCATTGGAAGCCAATAATCCTGCTCCATGAAAATTTACCCCAGATGACCCTGCTGGCGCTCAGAAAGATGGCGGATTTTTGCATTGTCAGCGCCCTTCATGACGGCATGAATCTGGTAGCTAAAGAGTTTGTCGCCAGCCGCTATGATGAAGACGGTGTTCTGATTTTGAGTACTTTTACCGGCTCAGCCAGAGAACTGACCGACGCTCTGCTGGTAAATCCTTTTGCTACAGATCTTTTTGCTGATTCTATCCTCGAAGCGGTAAAAATGCCACTGAGAGAAAGAAAAAAACGCATGAAAAGAATGCGTAACATCGTCAGAGAAAACAACATCTACAAATGGGCCGGAGACATCATATCTGAACTAGTAAAAATTGAGTTTGGAGGCTGATTTTGGAGCATCTATTCTCAGTTTGGCCTGAAATTGCCAGAAAAATGAGCAGGGCCAGGCAAATCTTGTTCCTCAGTGATTTTGACGGGACACTGGTCCCTATTGTTGAACGGCCTGAAAGCGCTGTCATGGATAACAGTACCCGCGGATTGCTGGAAGCACTGGTCGCCCAGCAACGGTTTACGGTGGGAATAATCAGCGGACGGGCTTTATCCGACCTGAAGGAAAAAGTTGACATCAGCGGATTGATCTATGCAGGCAATCACGGGTTTGAAATAGAAGGCCCGGACATAAATTTCGTTAATCCGCTGGCTGATGAAATTACACCTTTTCTAAGAGTCATCCGGGGTATTTTGAACATGGCTCTGGGTACAATCAAGGGAGTCCTGATCGAGGACAAAGGGATCACACTCAGTGTGCATTACCGTATGGCCGATGAAGAAAAAACAGGGGAAATAAAGAATATCCTGGAAAAATCCATGAAAGGCCCTTTGTCAGCAGGCTATGTCAAAATTACTTCCGGTAAGAAGGTTTTCGAGGTCAGGCCTGCCGTGAACTGGGATAAGGGGAAAGCTATCCGTCTTCTGATGAAAAGGTTCGGGAAAGGCGGCAGGTTCAGCGGATTGCTGCCGATATATTTAGGAGACGACCTGACAGATGAAGACGGCTTCCGCGTGATAGAAAAATACGGCATGGGAATTACCATTCACGTCGGCCCTTCAGATTCAACTTCGTCTGCCCGCTACTACCTGACATCTCCATTCGAAGTACAACAATTCCTGGATATGTTGCTGGAAAACTCTCAAAGAGGTCAGGTATGCGAACAATTCTCGACTATATAACAACCCACTGGTCTCAAATCGTTATACCTGTGGCTGTTTTCACTTTCACCTTGATTGCCCTTTTCTGGCTAAGGAAACTGGCTATCAGTCACCTTGCAATTTGGACAAAAAAGACAAGCCATGAGTTCGATGATATTCTCCTGCATGCCATTAAAGGGCCTTCCGCTATTTTTTGTCTGGCCCTGAGTATATACCTTGGTTTGACGGTCTCAATTGTCCCGGACAGCTGGAAAGGTCCTGTCGGCCATGTTATCTGGACTCTTTTTCTATTGGCCTTAACCCTGGCTCTGTTGAATCTCCTGCGCGGCCTCATTCAATATTACGGCCGCAAATTCGACCTGCCTGCCAGAGCCGTTTTGATGACAACTAACGTTGCCCGGGTTGTAATACTGGTAATAATGATTTTGATCATTCTGGATATCTGGGGAGTGCCAACCAGTCCACTGCTTCTTCTATTAGCGATACTGGTACTGATTGCAGTCCTGGCTTTCAGAGACGCGGTACCCAACTTTTTTGCCAGTTTACAGATAGCAGCCACTCAAATAATAAAAACTGGCGATTACATTAAACTTAACACCAAAGAGGAAGGTTATGTTACGGACATAAGCTGGAATTCGACAACGCTTCGCTCGATTGATGGCAGTTTATTGCTCATCCCCAACAATCATCTTATTCAACGAAAAATCATCAATTACGGCCACCCGCTAAAAAAGGCCAGGGAGCCGTTCTATTTTAACACCCGCGCGCATATGGCAGAATTAACCGGTCTAAAAGCCCGGAACCTGAGTGAACTGGCAGAAGTCCTTAAAACAGCTCCTGAGTCTGTAATATATTACCATACACATCACTTCCTCGAAGATCATCAATACCTTATTCCCGAGCTTTCTAATGACTTCGCCATCTGGGTCAAAGGTGCTCTGGATAATCCGGTGCTGGCGGAAAAATTGGCTAACGTAAATACTTTCGAATTTACCAGCTTGAGTGTTTTAAAGGACAGGTTGGTAAGTATCATTGAAGAAAATGCCAAAAAGAACTCTTACCTGCAAAACGTCATTTCCGGTAGAGAATTCTACTTTATGAAGTCAATCACCGTTGTTTTACCCACATCTTATGCCGCACACGATTTGCGGGAATTTGTGGAAGCTTTGCGAGTAATCAGCCCGAGTTCAATCTATTTTCACGTCATTGAATCCAGGCTGCGGCTGGGAAAGGGACTGAACGATTTTTCTATCTGGCTTGAACTAGATATGGATGAAGTGGAGTTGAGCCGCGAAATAGCCGGAATCGATCCTTACAACTTTACGCTGGAGGGACTGAGATCAGCAATAATACAGGTAATCGAAAAACGTATCAAATAAAGCTTGCCGATTATGAAGCTATTGTCGGAAAAAGCAGTATGGAAGAGCTTAAGCTGCTAGCTGCTAACCTCAGCGGAAAGGTCATTCAAAACATTAACTCCACCTTCAGTGGAGGTGGTGTTGCTGAAATACTAAACCGTATCCTGCCTTTACTGGAGCAGCTGGGAGTTGACGCCCGCTGGGACATAGTAAAAGGGAATGACCGTTTCTTCCAGGTAACAAAAAAATTTCACAATGCTCTCCACAACCGCCAGCAGGATATTACACCTGAAGACTTCGATGTTTTTCGTGAAGTAACAGAGGAAAACCTCCGTAGCATGAATATCTATGGAGACATCATGTTTATTCATGACCCGCAGCCGGCCGGTCTCATCCAGAAAAAACAGCAGTTGGGTAATAAATGGATATGGAGATGCCATATCGACATATCCAGTCCAAGCAGGTTGGTCTGGGACTTTTTGCGGCCATATATAACACAATACGATGCTGCGGTTTTTTCTGCCCCGGCTTTTTCTCCGGAGCTTCCCATTCGCCAGTTCTTGATTTCACCTTCCATCGACCCGCTGAGTGATAAAAACAAGGAACTCCCGGCAGAAGTAATAGATGCCATCATGTCCAAATACGGCATTCCCAGAGATAAGCCAATTATAACCCAGGTCTCACGTTTTGATTACTTAAAAGACCCGGTTGGAGTCATCCAGGCCTTTGAATTGGTAAAAAAGAGCTTTAATTGCCGCCTGGTTTTTGCCGGGGGTACAGCCAGCGATGATCCGGAATCAGATAAAGTCCTGGCAGAAGTCAGGGAAAGAGCGGGAAATAATCCCGATATCCATATACTCTTGATTCCACCAAACAGCGACATCGACATCAATGCCTTGCAAAGAGGATCGACTGTTATCATTCAAAAATCTCTGGGAGAAGGATTCGGTCTGACCGTAAGCGAAGCTCTATGGAAAGGCAAACCTGTTGTAGCCTCAGCAGTCGGAGGGATACCCTTACAAATTAAAGACAAATTGACCGGGCTTTTATCCCACGGTATTGAAGGAACCGCTTTTGCCATCCGGCAGTTGCTCAGTAATCCTGATTATGCCAGATGGCTTGGCAATAACGGCAGGGAGCATGTCAAGTACAACTACCTGATCACCCGCCATATAAAAGATTACCTGATCCTGTTTTTAACGCTGGAACACAACGACTCCGTCATAAACATGCTCAATACTGTCTTAAAACGCTCTTAAGTCTAAAAGGCTCTCTAACTTAACGTTATCAGGCCTGGACTCCCTTGTCAGCCATCTCCATCAGCTTTTCAATATCGCTGTTGTTACCCGCCATGATCAGTACATCCACATGGCTCACCACTTCTTCCAGTGAAGGGTAAATCAACCCTTCCTTCCCTCTTTGTATCATCAGCACCACCACTCCTCCCCTGGATCCGGAACTAAAACCGATGTCTCCCAGGGTCTTCCCGATAAAATACGAAGTGGCTTTGGCTTTAACCACGCCTGAGCCATTTACCAGGGGAATATAATCCGTTACTCCCTCTATGGTCAGCACTGGCCCGGTTCTGATAGCTGTATCCTTTTCAGGGAAAATAACCTTGTGGGCTCCGATGCTTTTCAGGATTTCCCCATGTAATTCATTATCCGCCCTGGCAACAATATACTTAACGCCCAGTTTCTTTAAAAGAATAGCAATCATCACACTGTTCTGAATAGATGCACCCACAGTAACCACAGCCACATCATAATGGTCGATGCCCAATCTCCTCAATGCCTCTTCCTCGGTTGCATCAGCCCGGACTGCATGAGTGACGTGATCTCCGACTTCCTCAACAAGGTTGGAGGACTTATCGATAGCCAGTACTTCATAACCGGATTGATATAAGATAGTAGCAAGGCTCATGCCGAACCTGCCCAGTCCAATTACCGCCACTTGTTTGCTCATCTCACCCTCCTAACCCAATCTGATATTTTCATGAGGATAATCAATATTAAACATGGGTCTTCTGCGTCCTATAGTAGCCATTACTACCAGGGGTCCCAGCCTGCCTGCAAACATTGCGAAAGTAATAACAACACGGCCTGACAGGGAAAGATCAGGCGTAATGCCGGTGGACAGGCCAACAGTACTCAAAGCAGAAATGGTCTCAAAAAATATCTTTTCTATAGCAAATACCTCGGAAATCGAGAGTAACAGAAATACAATACCTGCCATTACTACATAAAAGAGGGTAAGGGTTACAGCCCTGTTAACCGTTTCCTTATTGATTTGTCTGCCAAAAGCCTGAATATCGGTTTTTCCTCTGATAGTATTCAGAGCGGTCATCAGCAGTACACCGAAGGTGTTTGTCTTGATTCCACCCGCTGTGGAACCGGATGAACCTCCGATAAACATCAATGAAATAACCATAAACAGGGAAATAGCCCGGAATCCGGCAAGATCCACCGCAGTAAAACCGGCTGTCCTGGGCACAACAGACTGGAAAAAGGCTGTCAATAATTTTTGCGGGACTGAAAGCGGTCCGAGAGTGGCCGGGTTATTATACTCCATTCCGAAAAGGAAAAGTGTGCCTCCGACAAGCAGAGCGAAGGTAATCAACAATACCAGTTTACTGTCCAGCGTAAGCCTGATGAATTTGCGTTTGCTCAGAAGATCCGCTATTACCACATATCCGGTACTGCCAAGAATTACCATGATTGCAGTAACTAAAATAAAAAGTGTATCTTCACGGAAACCGATTACACTCTGAAAATCGCCAAAAAGGTCCATCCCGCAATTATTGAAGGCAGATACCGAATGGAAAACCGCCTTCCAGAATGAGGCTGAACCATCACCTGACGTCAGCCAGTGAAAATAGAAGGTCATTGCCCCTGCTATTTCAATAACCAGCGAAAACATTGCAACTTTGGTCACAACACCCAGCAATCCGCCCAGCCGGTCAAGTCCCATTGATTCATTTATTACCAGTCTCTCTCTAAGACCAAACCTGCCTGCAAAGGCCATTAAGAGCACTGTTGCCCCGGAAATAAAACCCAACCCTCCTAACTGAAACAATACAAGGAGCACTAGCTGCCCGAAGGTGCTCCAGTATGTTCCGGTATCAACGACCACCAGGCCGGTTACACAAACCGCTGAAGTAGCTGTGAATAGAGCATCAATGGGAGAAGTAAACTGACCGGTGCTGCTGGATATTGGAAATATGAGGAAAATCGTCCCCAGGATAATCAGTCCGGCAAACCCGGCCACCAGCATAAGAGTGGAAGAAAATGGATTACTTGGTCGTGGAACCGTTAAGGGCAATCTTAATGTCCTTATTCCCGGTACCCTGAATACCATCGTATTTGTTGCTTTTGAGCTTGTCTCTTCTATAACCGTCTCCCCGTATTCATTTTGTTATTATCGACGTATTTGGCTGAATACAAAGAGTATTCGTAAGCACGTGTTCAAGTTATCTTATTATAAGCTGTCCGCACAATCACTGCAATCCATTGTTTTACCCTTCAAACATGCCTATTTTCGAAAATATCAGCACTTAACCTTCAATTTTTTGTCAACGCCGAAATTACTGCAATTTATTGTTTAAGGTAATATAATATAAATAGTTTAACCTCAATTAGAGGTTTAACCGCCGCCCGGAGAATAAATCGAAATAGCTATAGATTTTGAGTTTTAAGGGTTAAGTCAGGCTTTAAACGTAGTTTTTTGATTTTTAGTTGACACAAACCAGTCTTTTGGTGCATAATTACCCTATAATAAAATGGTTTTGAAAGCTGAAGGAAATTACAAAAGATGGTAAAAATTAAACTACGCAGAGTCGGAGCAACAAAACAACCGAGCTATAGATTGGTTGTAGCGGATTCAAGGTCATCCCGGGATGGGAAATTCATTAACATTATCGGGCATTACAATCCTCGTTCTCAACCCGAGGAACTGGTTGTTAATGAACAGCAGGCGTTAGATTGGCTCAAACAAGGTGCTCAACCGACGGCAACTGTCGCCAGATTGTTAAACAAGGCAGGCATCTTAGATAAGTTTAACGGAAGCAAGGAGAAACCATGAGAGAGCTACTTGAATACATCGTCAAAACCATTGTAGATGCTCCGGACAAGGTAGTGATTACCGAAGAGACAAGCGAGCAGGGTGTTACCTTCAAGCTGCAGGTTGCGGATGAGGATAAGGGAAGGGTGATAGGTAAACAAGGGCGGATAGTAGAAGCTATGCGCACGCTGCTTAGAGTAAAAGCAGCGAAACTGGGCACCAGGGCTACTCTACAGATTCTATAAGCAATATTTGTTGCAGATTCTGGCGTTTGCCGGCTGCCG
>CAYLVC010000141.1:0-4425 GCA_964387005.1 uncultured Dehalococcoidales bacterium
TTCCCACTGATTCCGATTTGTCACTTATCCGGAAATACCACGTGTTAATCATAAACCCCTCACCTTAATCCTCTCCAGCACCCCAAGGGTACCCGCTATCGGATACGCTACGCTTTTCAAAGTATGGGCGAGGAAAGTGGGGTGGGTGCTTAATCCTCTCGGCACACAGAGGGTACGCGCTATCCTGTTCGCCCCTGCGAATTAAGGTTTGGGCGAAGAGATGCTTCTAAAATCTTACCCCTATCAGTGTAATCAATCACATTTTCCAATGATGCGTATTGTTTGAAGTGCAGGAGAAAGGGCAAAAACGAGCGGGGTCTCAGACTGATTTAGTCCGCACCAACTATTCCGGACTTTTAGGCGGAGTTCATAGAAGCAATATCCGGGGTTTTATTCATCCAATCAGGTAAAGGGACTCCCATTGTTTCAGAGTAGAGTGTTTCCGGTGCTATATCTATTTCATTCTGCCAGCTGATTACTCCTAATTCTTCATTTACCTCAAACCGGCGGAAGAATTCCAAATCATTGAACCGTTCAAACACACCTTTACGGGTCAGGTACTTTGAAAAGTCCATTATTCCCTTTTTCCCATCATCAAATCCAATCTCTATTTTGTAATCCCCTTTGTAAACCGCAAAAACAACATTATGAATCATTCCAATCCCTCACTAAACCAGAGGTTCGATTTTTAGCACTGGTTTGCCATTTTTTGCTAATTCCCAATTGTGCATCAACTCTTCCTGGTGTTTATAAGCCCATTCAATGATAAGTCCCAATGCACGGGAAGGAATAACTCCATCGGAAATACGAAGCGATGCTATTTCAATTACCACATTTTCTTTTCCATAGTAAGCATGAAAATGAGGCGGATTATGTTCATCAAAATACATAGAAATAATTATCCCGAAAAAACGAGAGATTTCAGGCATTTAACAATTCCTTGCTTGGTAATCTTATTAGTAATTATTCTTAACATATATTACATTTTATAGCAAAATCTTACGATTTTGTTTGTAAGAAAACAATGGCGGGTTGGGAGAGAGTGGCAACCACCCCCGAAATTGACATCTTCGATTCATTGTAAAGTTGACCTGCGGTGTTGTCAATGAAACATCCATTTTCAGCAGTTGCTTTCAATTCATAAATCAGCCATAATTTCCCTTTATTGCAGCTTTTGAGCGTAATAACAAATTCAAGCTCAACTATTAATCATCTTTTTAGCTACTACCAGACCATTCAAGAGATATATTCTGCGTTCTTCCTGTAAACTGTTATTTTTCAGTATGCCCTCTAATCCTCCTCTGGCAAGATAATCTTTAAAACCCTGGTAGTGAGAACCTCCGGCTAAGAATTCTATAAATCTTGCAGCGGCACCCCAGATATTTCCGGGTAGAGGAATTTGGAAATCCACCAGGACAAGAACCCCACCCTTTCCGGTAACCCTTTTCATCTCGGACATTATCCGCAATCTAAGGTCGTTCTCCTTATCGTGTAAGCCAAAGGATACGGTGGCATAGTCAAAATAACCGTCAGAAAATGGTAAATTCGCAGCATCGGCGAGTTGGAAAGAGACGTTGATTGCTTTTCGCCTTGATCTGTTTTTGTCTGCAATATTCAGCATATCCTGGCTATTATCAACGCCGGTGGCAACAATGCCATGGCTCCCGTAGTCAAGAACTTGTGCGCCCGTGCCGCAGCAAACGTCGATTACCCTGTCACCGGGTTTCATACCCGAAAATTCAGTGATCGACTTTCTGAGGTCTCTCAGTAAGGGGTCTAAAATATTTTCATAGATGGATACAGACATCATATTATTTTTCTCAAATGGTCAGGTACGACCGAAAAATTATTTCTTTTCAATGAAAACTTAGTATACCGAGCGGGTCAATGTGCCGAAAAAGACCTGCCAGGCCAGAGCGCTCTTTGCGACCAGACTTAATAAGATATACACCCTTTCGCCAAAAAGATAGTCATGCCATGGTCCCCATTTTTTATACTGGAAAAACATATTGAGGGCAAAACTGAAAAAGAGTATGAAAATGGAAACCATGATGAAATAAACGAATAGAGGCATTTTACCTGTTGAGGCAGAACCAAAGAAATAGATAGCAATCCCAACCCAGGGCACAATGCCGGCCAGGCAGCCAATATAATAGGGAGTCCATCTGATCTTTTCTGAATCCCACTTTTGTTGCTCCATCAGCAGTCCGCACAGGTTCATAAAGGATGTTATAACAAAAAGACCTAACAGACCCACTATGTCGTAAATACCGCTCAGCATGGCGATGACCACTATCATGAGAGAGGCGCTGAAAGCGTATTCAAACCATCTGGCATAGTTGATATGGTTTTTTAAATTGCGAACATACCAGCCATAGACCCGGGGTGAAGAAATCAAGAAATGCGCCAGGGCTGATAGCAACAGAAAGGCTGCCAGGGTATAACCTATCCTTAAGCTGAACATTGTTTGAGTAACCGGTCTGAGTTTATCTATGTCGGCAAAGTACTTGAGGAATGAAGATGTAACAGGCAAAGATAAATCATTACTCAAGATGATCATCAAAACTGCCTGCAGGAGGTGAAATCCTCCCATTATCACATTGTAAATTCGCAGCCTGGAAAAAGAATGTTCTTCTTTCAAAACGCACCTTACCTTCTCAGCTGATTTTTAAGCAAATACAACATAACATTTAATCGCTTATGCAGTTCTAGCTATTCAACTAATATCTTTTAATGACATTGCTCACTAGCCTGGCCATTTACACATGGATAATTACCATCGTAATAGATTTACACAATAATTATTATTGAAAACTGCCTATAATCCTGACCGTTCTAAAAGGTAAAATAAGGCAATGATGATAACCGCCAGGGGAATAATAACCACCCAGTTGTTGACTCTCAAAACCTGCGGCAATGTGGCATTGCCAAATGATCCTCTTTTCAATACACCTTCTTTCAACCGGGGGTAAACCATCGCCAGCAAGCCTGAACCGAAGACTATACCGATCAAGCCCGCCGTCAGGGCATCCAGATAGCCGTTGCCGATTGCCCCGGCAATAGTCCCCGGGCAGTAGCCCAGCAGAGCAAAACCCACACCGAAAATCAACCCGCCGATTGCATTTTTCCCCCACGAACCAGCCTTCGGGCGCAACTTGATCCAACCCCTGTTT
This sequence comes from uncultured Dehalococcoidales bacterium, assembly GCA_964387005.1. Lineage (GTDB taxonomy): Bacteria > Chloroflexota > Dehalococcoidia > Dehalococcoidales > UBA3254 > CAYLVC01. The sequence goes on from CAYLVC010000141.1 coordinate 3,174, forward strand.
TGCATGAAAAACAGGCCGATCGACCCGGCAACGACGGCAGACAGCATTATCTTTAAAACGGTGAAATCGGTCAGCAGCAGCTGGTTGATAATAACGTCATATTTTGTCGCTCCGCCTTTTTGCAGCAGGAAACCGAATATTATGCCAAATATCAGTCCCCAGAATAATTTCCATTTTTTAGTCTGCATGCTCATTCCTTCTCAATCAATCAGGCTATTATTTTAAAGATAAGTTGCGCCACGAGAATGCCTCCGATGAAGAAGCATATCGCCGAAATCCAGCTTGAAACCGCCAGCTGCATGGTCCCGCTGATACCGTGCCCGCTGGTACAGCCGTCCGCCCAGCGTGAACCGAATCCCAGTAAAACCCCGCCTGCGAAGCCCACTAACAGGCGCACTGCTATGTTATTACCGATGTTGAGGCCCCAAACCGAAGGTATCCACTGCCAGGTAAAATCACCTGAAATCAACGAGGAGACAAGTGCCCCGATTACAATGCCGATAACCAGCATTATCTGCCAGTCCAGTTCGGGCTTAAACTCCTGGTAATAAAGTCTTTGTGAGGCTTTTTTACCCCGGAATATTTTCTCGATAATACCGGCAATGCGGGCAAATGAAGTTGAACAACCAATCGGTTCTTTTGAAATCAGCCAGGTAAACCAGCTTAAAACTCCGATACCTGCTCCTGCCACGTAAGGAGACCATTGTGTTTCCATTAACCAGTTCATATCGTTATTCCCCCTTCTACGCTGAAAAATCACAGAGATAGATCGGTCAACCTCGGGCCGTGCGGATTAATGCAGACGTTGCACTGTTTGATGTGGCCGGCGGCGCTATAACCGGTCATTCCGCCCGCGACATTGTAAACTTCTTTAAAACCGTGCTGCTTGAGGATGCTCGCGGCCAGACTGGAACGGTTGCCCGTGCTGCAAATCAGATAAGCCGGCTTATCCTGATGTAGTTCCTGGTAACGGGTACGCAATTCCGGCGCCGGTATATTAACAGAGCCTTTTATATGCGTATCGGCAAATTCCAGCGGTGTTCTGACGTCAACCAGCATTAGCGGTTGCGAATCCCCGGAAATGCGCAGGTAAAGACTTTCCGTAGAAATCAGGTGAACGTGGTCTATCTGGTAACCATCGTTTGCCCAGCTTGTTACACCCCCGTACAAATAAGCCACTATCCGGTCAATTCCAACCCGGCGTGCCCATAAACTGGCAGTAACGGCTTCCTGGTAATTATCTGCGACCAGC
>CAYLVC010000141.1:4435-7698 GCA_964387005.1 uncultured Dehalococcoidales bacterium
AGCAAGACATCCCTCTCCGGAGGTATCACCCAGCCGACAAATGTAGGGAAATTCCCCTTGAGGTCGAGGTGCCAGGACCCCGGAATATGAAAACCGGCAAAAGCGGCATAATTCCTTACATCAAGTACAATACAACCGGATTCCTGCATTCTATTGAGAAAACTGATCGGTCTCAATTCCTCCAATGCCGGCATTTCGGAAAGAAGCACCGGGCCTTTGCGGTTAATCTCGCTGCAGCGGCTGAAGTGGTCGGGCGCCGGCGGCATGTTGGAGGTCAGCGAACGGATAAACTCCGCTTTTTCCTTGATTTGTAAACTGGCATTATAACGCCGCTCGTAACCGATTGTCGTCGTCCATTTGGCTCCCATGGATCTTCCGCATAAAGAACCTGCGCCGTGGGCGGGGTAAACTTCGCAATAGTCGGGCAGTTTGAGGAGTTTATCATGCAGGCTGTCATAGAGCTTGCCCGCCAGATCTGTGGCTATATCCGGAAACAGGTCCGGTCTGCCAACATCACCCACAAAAAGCACGTCTCCCACAAAGGCGCCTGTGGGAGAATCGCCGCGCGATTTATCGGTAACCACGTAGACAACATGTTCCGGGGTATGACCGGGTGTTTCCAATACATCCAGCCTCATATCCTCCAGTGTGATACTGTCCCCTTCGGCTACCGCGACATGCTCAAATTTACACTTACCGGACTTGGGGGCATATATTTTGGCTCCTGTTTTAGCAGCCAGTTCCATATGCCCTGAAATAAAGTCGGCATGCAAATGGGTTTCCAGGATATGGGTGATAGTGACTCCGAGATCACGCGCCTCGTCAATATACAGGTCTACATCGCGCCTTGGGTCAATTACAGCGCAGGTTTGCTTGCCCGCCAGGATATATGAGCTATGAGCGATTTTTTCCAGAAAATAGTGTTTTAATAACATGCTTCCTCCTTAAAAGTTTTACATCCAGCCATACTCCTTTTTTTCTGATGCTACCGGAGATTGAGCTCAGGATTAGAGATAAAAGAAGTAAAAAATACTCACCACAACCAGCAGAAACACCACAGTTAAACCGCTGCCGGCTTTCAGGTAGTCCTTGTTCCTGTATCCTCCCGGTGTTTTCAATAATGCATTTACCTGATGCGTTGGCAAGATAAATGAATTGGCAGTGGAAACGGCTACCAGCAAGGCCAGCGGACGGGGGTCCATACCCACAGTATTGGCAATACTGATGACCATCGGATAAAGAATTACCGCTGCGCCAACGTTGGATATAAAAACCGAAAACAGGGTAGTTATGCCGGATACCGCCAGAAGAAAAACAAAAGGATGGCTTCCTTGAACCGTGGACATCAGGTTCTCGGCCAGGAAAGCGGCAGTACCGGTTTTTTGCATGGCCAGTCCTAAAGGAATGAGGCCGGCCAGGAAAAATACCACCTTCCAATCGATGGCATGGTAGGCATCATCAATGCGTAAAACACCGGCTAATACCATGAAAATCGCACCGGTCATGAAAGAGATAGGGATGGAAAATCCAGCCAGCGCCAGTCCTATTGAGAGAGCAAAACAGGATAAAGCAAACCATGTCTTGGAGGTATTTTTTTCTTCAGTTTCAACAGGTGTTATTACGACAAAGTCATAACCCTTTTTCATGTCCGCGATTTTGTCCCAGAGTCCGTGCACGATTAATATATCTCCCTGGGCCAGTTCAACGTTTGAAAAATCTCCCCGGACCTTTTCTCCTTTATGGTACAGGAGGACCGGTTCGACCCCGTAGCGGCGGCGCAAGCCGAATTTCTTAATGGTCTGGCCGGCAATAGCCGAGCGTGGCGGAATGGTAATTTCGGCAAATCCGGCGCTGGTCTCATCATCTAAAAGTTCAAGTTTTTTGGGCTTACCCGCCGGTACCAGGTTATAGGCAGAAGCAAAATTTTTAACATTATCTTCATTACCCAGCAGCGCTATGATGTGGTTGGCTTCAAATCTGGTTTCGCGCCAGGGAGCATACTCAAGGGATCTATCCCGGGCAATCGCTAAAATATTAAGGTTGTATTTATCCCAGACTCCCGCTTCTTCGAGAGACTTGCCGATTATCGGGCTATTCACGTTTATTCCGTAATGCCAGATATTTGAAGACAGGTCCCAATTTTCAACTAATTTGGTCTGTAAAAGGTCCTGGTCATGGTTGTACTTGTGCCGGGGCAGAACATACTTCCCCAGGAAAAAGAAGAAGATCACACAGGAAAATAAAAGCGCCAGGCCTACCGGCGTCACGGCAAAAAGACGGTAGGGTGTGAAAGAAGCGCCGATCAAAAAGTCGTTTACCAGCATTATAGGCCCTGATCCAATCATCGTAAGGGGGCCACTCAGGAGAATAGCGAAACCTATAGGCATAATTAGGCCTGAAGCCGGTATCTTTTTCCGGCGGGAAATGTTTAAAACCGCCGGCAAAAACAGTGCCGCCGCCCCGATGTTTTGAATAAAGCCCGATAGCAGGCCGGTTGAGGTGGAGACTACAGCTACAATTCTACGCTGGCTGTCGCCGGTGTATTTCAACACAAACCGCGCAAAACCTTCCATTATGCCCGTGCGCGCAATGCCTTTCCCCATAATCATGACCGCTATCATGGTAATAACCGCGTTAGAGGCAAATCCGGATAATGCCTCCAGTGGTTTCAAGACACCGGTCCAGGCCAGGGCCAGCATGCAAAGAATGGCTAACACATCGATGCGCAGCTTATCAACGATAAGCAATACGGCAACTGCCAGGAGAATCGCCAGTACAATAATAATTTCGGAATTCATTATGATATCTTTTTACCGCAGCCTATATACTACTAATAATATGATAATAGCTATTTGATAAGTTGAGGAGAAAACGGGAGACATTTTTTTTAATAGAAAGGGGGACTTTGTAGTATGACGGCGGTTCTTGATTCGTATTACTATGGGATAAGATGGATTTAGTGGACACCAAAGTCAAGATAAATAAAAGAAGACGGATTAGACCAATTTTAATAGCAGTCGGGAGACAGTAACATGGTCTCCCTCAGCTCTTACACTATCAAACACCCTGACGGTAAGAATTTACACTCTTTGGAAAAAGCTGTGCTTTCCCCCAGCGTGTTATTTTTTGGAGGCAACCTCTCGCTTTTTCGCTGGCTCTGCATATCCGACAGCCCGCGCCAGGGCGGTAAGGATGAACTGGTTGAGGCTGACATCTTCACTCCGGGACTTCAGCGCCAGGGCTTCGTGTAAGGATGGCGGCAT
>CAYLVC010000142.1:0-7663 GCA_964387005.1 uncultured Dehalococcoidales bacterium
GGGTTAACCGCACAGTGTACTGCCAGGAAGGCTTCTCGATGCGAACGGTCTATACAGGAGTTGCAGCGGACACAGGGCCGGATGCTATCGTCCTGGCCTTTTCTGGCTTTATTAACAGAGTCCGGATCTGCGATCAGGGTACGTGCCATGGCAATTATGTCCGCCTGGCCTTTAGCGATAATCTGTTCCGCCATTTCCAGGGTAATAGAGCCCAGCGCCGTTACCGGGATCTTCAGCTCTTTTTTAAACCTTTCGGCATAATGAACATTGATCCCTCGGGGAACGTAGGTAGGTTGAATCATGAAGGGAGTACACTCAGGCACAAATAGATTGCCAACCGAGATATGTATAAGGTCTATTTTATCTTGTATCAGCCTGGCAAACTCAAGTTGATCATCCAGGGTCAAACCTCCCGCGAATAGCTCATCCGCACTGATTCGGTACTCAATAGCCAGTTCATCTCCTACCTTTTCTCGGATTGCATCGAGTATGTCCGTAGCATAGCGGGCCCTGTTTCTAAAGGACCCGCCGTAGCCGTCGGTTCGCGTATTCTTCTGAGGGGAAAGGAATTGGCTGAGCAAATGCCCGTGGGCCCCATGTATCAAGATCATGTCCATACCGGCATTCAGGCAGCGATATGCCGCTTTGGCATAGCTATCTGTCAGCGACTTAATTTCATATGAACTCATGGTAGCGGGGGAAAACTTCAGAAAAGGATTAAAATAGGTTAGCTCAATGGATGCCTTAGCTCCATATCTTTGAATGGTTTCCGCTAGCCGGTTTATAGTGTTCATCGATTTATCTATTCCGAGATTAAGAACGTGGCCGATATTCATAGCAAGTTCATTTGATACCGGAGTATCGCCAATGGTTACAATACCCGCTCCCCCTCTGGCTAAGGCTCTTTCCCATTCAATCAGTTCCGGGGTAACATCACCGTCAATAGACGCGAGCATCGGCATCGCGGGGGCCACCTCGATCCTGTTTTTAACAGTCATCCGGCCGATTCTAAAGGGGGTAAAAATATGTTGGTATTTAGTCATACACAGATTCTCCTTTTCATCCCTTCCGGACGTTCTAGTCTATCCTAAAAGTCCGCTTATTTTTCCGGCATCATCAAGCTTTTCCAGCCGGTCGACCGATCCGATTACTTCATCAATCATTCCGTGGGACAGCGGTTTGATAGAAAAGGAGGCACAGTCCCGGAATTTAGCAGAGCACTCCTCAAATGATAAGGGAGTCTCACCACTTTCATGGCTGGGGGGCACCCAGTGGGCCAAGGGAAAAGTTGATAAAGCCTTGTCCGCCCGCCTCAGCCGCCATCTGCGTTTGTTGCGCGACCACCGTGTGATTCGCAAACTGCCCAAACAGAACAGGTATCAGTTGACTGATAAACGCCGCAAGCTTACTATGTTAATCAGCGTCTTACTGGGCGCATCTACCGAACAACTGCTCTAAATGGCAGCATGAGTTTCTTGTTTTTCATTGCAGTTTTGAAGGTTTTAAGGTACTAAATAACCCTATTGTAAGCTGAAAAACAAAGTACTGTAAATAAGCCATAACAAAGGGATTACCAGCCTCTTATTATTGAATTAGACTTTGTCTTTCTAAATGTTAAGAGCCACCCGGAACCCTTCCTTGACGGCTTTGGACAGTCTACCCACACCGGCGCAGTCTCCCACTAAATAAAACGGTATGTCTAATCTATCGAGTTGATCGGCGAGTGCTCGATTGGATTTCGGCCTCTTTGCTACTACCACCATATCGGCTGGCACAGTCATTACCCTATTGGTTTGCTTTACCACCACACCTGTTTCCTCAATCCTCTTAACGGTGGCGCCACTCAATACTTTCACCTCTAATTGTTCAAGGCTGGCAAGTAAAGAACCATACGTAAGTGGTAAGTGTGCTATGTCCCACGCCACCCTATCAGATTCTTCTACAATGGTTACCTCGCAACCCTTTGAAGCCAAATACTCCGCCGTCTCCGCTCCCAGTTGACTGCCCCCGATCACGACAACTTTATCATTGACAGCAGCACCTCCAAGCACCTGCCAGTAAGAAATTACATTGTTATTGGTAATTCCGGGTATTTGGGGCAATACCGGACTGGCTCCGGTAGCCACAATCAAGACATCCGGCTTCTCCTCTAGCACGATCTCCGAAGTGAGCTCTCGATTCTTTATTTTGACACCGAGCTTAGAGAGTTGTTCCCGTTCGAAATTGATGAACAGCTCCATTTCGTTTTTCCCGGGAAGCCGTGAAGCCAGGTTGATTTGACCGCCAACCTTATCTTTCTCATAAAGGTATACCAGATGTCCGCGGAGAGCTGCAACTCTCCCGGCTTCAAGACCGGCAGGTCCACCGCCGGCAATAAGCACCTTTTTCGCTTCGGACGCCCGAGTGATTTTAAATTCTTCTTCTCGGCCAGCAACGGGATTGATTGCACATGCTAGCGGTAACTCCTTAGGTGCACCCATGGGCAAGCACGACTCGCAAGAAATGCAGTACCTTATATCCTCCAATCTACCCTCGCGTGCTTTAAAAGGCCATTCTGGGTCAGCGACCAGTCCTCGACCTATACCAATGATGTCAGCCTTACCTTCCTCCAGTATCTTTTCTGCCAGGTCGGGAGTGATAATCCGGTCTGCCGTCATCACCGGTATGGAAACAGCCCTCTTGATTGAAGCTGCAAGATGGACGATTGTGCCGTGCTGACTACGCATAGCTGCGGACGATGCAATAACTCCTGAGCCGGATATAATTCTCCCGGTTACCGAGACACTGATACAGTTGACACCCGCAGTTTCCAGTCTTTTCGCATTCTGTTGACAATCCTCTACTGTCAGTCCGCCCTCTGTAAGCTCTGCCCCGCTGATACGGCACATGATAGGAAAATCATTCCCCACTTTCTCTCTGGCTCTATGTATAATTTCGGAAATAAAACGGAATCTCCTTTCGGGATCTCCGCCGTAACCATCAGAGCGTCTGTTAGAAATTGGAGAAAGGAATTGCTCAATTAGATATCCATGTGTACAATGGAAACTGATCAATTCAAAACCAGCCTCTTGAGCACGCAAAGCAGCCGTGGCGAACCTGTTTATTATCTCTTGAATTTCCTCAACCGTCAGCTCTTTAGGAAGAATATAGCCGGTGGCACGTGGCGCAAATGGTGAAGGGGCTACCGGTACTGCTCCCTCGGCAAGTAAAGTCTGTCCGTCTCTTAATCTACCGACCCCACGTCCGGCGTGACTTAGCTGTACAGCTGCGACAGCACCCTTATCTTTAATAGTTTGAGCAAGCCGGCGCAAGCCCGGTATATATTTGTCGTCGCAAATGAATGTATCGTTGCAGGTATGTCTTCCATTGGTAGAATCGATAATACAGTCTTCAACAATGATAAGACCGGCGCCACCGCGTGCTACTGAAGCATAGAAATCTATCATCCTATCGCTGACGAAACCGTCTTGGGCGTAATTGGTCGTTATCGGAGGCATCCCAACCCGATTTGGTAATTTCAATTGGTCTAAGTATAAAGGCTCAAAAAGTCTCTTGAATCTCATGTCGCATATCCCCTATCTTGATGCCGCGTAAAATAGCTTTAGTCTACCAGCAAACTAATAATTCGTGATATGTCGCTTACTTCCTCAAGATGCTCTAGCATCTTGAGGGCTTCTTCACTATTTTTAGCGGATATGACTTTGGAAAAGGCCGCATTAGCCCGGAACTTATCGAGGATTTGTGTCTCCGTTAACGACCTGCCTGGTCCTGGCCTCGAGACACTACCTCTAGCAGAGAATTCGCTCCCATCCTTCATTCTGACATTTAAGAAAGTTGTCGCCGTCTCCGAATCGGGTATGTAGCTTATTTTAACCTTTCTGGCAAGCTCAATAACCCTTGGATCAAGTATGTACTCGTCTGTGAAGTGCTCAATTGACACACTTTTTCTGATCAATACCGAAGCAACGTTGTATATCAAATTAAACTTCGCTGTTGCCGGCGGATAATCTCCAATCTCAAGAGACTGGCTCAAAAAAGTCCCTCGGACATTAGAAGCCACGCCTAGAATAACTTCGTCAATGTTTTCGACCTCAAATTCATGTTCATGGACTATCTTAAGCGCGTTTTCAATGGCCGTGTAATTTCCTCCACAGGTTGGATAAAGCTTGAACATACCTTCCGAATAAAATTTCCTACCTAACTCATCTGTTAAAATGTCGGTGTGATATTTCGAACAATACAGATTGAAATATCCGTATTTACCCATCAAAGCATCTTTGACTCCCGAGAAACCTTGTTGTGCTAACTCTGCTGAAAAAATACCTGCCCGCGTTGCCAATCCTTGAGGTAATACAAAGGCATGCGTTCCCTCCCAAACATTTTGATTTGTTCCGGCGAGCTGATTAAGTACAATTCCAAATGCATTCAGCATTGTATTCTCATCGAAACCCAATAACTTACCGGCAATGGCACATGCCCCGAATGCCGGGACGGTGCCATTTGCTTCCCATCCCGAATCGAAAGAGTACTCCGAAGCCGCAATAATCCGGGAAGCAAGGTCATCAGCGACTATCAACGCAGTAATGAGCTCTTTACCGGTAGCTCTGCAGCGCTCAGATATGGCGAAGGCACCGGGCACGGTGGTAGAACTTAAATGGACAAGCTGCTGTTTTCCTTCAACAATTGGCCCCACCGGCTCATAGTCCAACAATCTTGCCATTATTGAATTGACCATACCGACGTTATGTGCCGGGGCTTTTCCTCCATGAACAAAGATTGTGCTTTCCTCTCTCCCACCCCAACCTTTCACCATGTTGACTATCATTGGCGAAGGAGGAATGCTGGAACCGGCTACAAGACAGCCAATTAAGTCAATAATCCGGATTTTGGCTCGAGCCACGTCCTCAGAAGTCAAGACTGCAAAACATGTGCCCAGTATATTTTCTACTAATTCCTGACAGACGTTCATTTGATGGCATACCTCCCATCAAGCACTTAACCACTCCGCATAGCCGAACAGACGACATATTTTACTTGTCGATAAAAAATACGGGAGGATTCCTCCAATGGAAAAAAGTTATAGTAAGCCATTACCCCTATCGGCTCCCGCTGAAGCAGACATCGGCGGGCTATTCTTATGAATTACTCCCGGCTCTTATCTAGTCACTTCGTATCAGGATTTCATCACCTTCCCACTGGTAACGGGCGCTCAGATTCTCACCGCTCGTTATATTTTACATGTATTCGAATACCCGCCGGCCTTTTTCATCGTTACGTAGTAACTCGGGTTGACTCTTTGTATTGATCAAACAGGGATTTCCTGGCCAGCTTTCCCAGCTTTGGTCCCTGAGATATAGCCATTATCCAGTTTTTCCGCACCCATCTGTTTCCTCCTTGTATAGGGTAAGGTTCAGCCTACGGGTCTGATATTAGTCACAAAACTCTGGCTGCGTTTAGGCCTGCAATCCGCCCATAATGGATAGCCATTCCATGGCTTAAGCCGGGGCACATGGTTGGGTAGTCTCCTGCGAAGCGATTGCCCATAGTATTCCCGCCCAGAAAGAGTCCCGGAATAGCCTGCCAGTTTTTATCCAGAGGTTGAAGATTTGAGTTAATGTTTAAGCCTCCCATCACTGCAAGCAACAAGTAACCCGCCTTGCCGGCATAGTAAGGCGGCTTATCCACAGGTGAAAGACGGTCAGCCCGTTTGCCGAAATCCAGGTCTTTCTCCAACCGAGCCAATTCATTGTATCTCTCTACAGTGGCTTTGAATGTGTCCACGGGCAACTTCATTTTGATAGCCAGTTCTTCAATTGAGCCGGCTGTTATAGATATTTTCGCTACATCCTGCTTGACCTGATCCGTCCCAACCAGTATTTTCCCCAGACCTATTCCGTGATTAGGTATCTCCTGTAAATACTTGGAATCAAACACCTGCCAGGCCGTCCTGCCGGGCTGCCGCTCCAGAGCATTCACATTGCTTTGTATGGGGACGTCCTCATTTTGGAATCGCTCTCCCAGGAGATTCACTTCCAAAAAAGCCGAACTAAGAAGGGGCCCGGCCGGTCCGTGCATCATAGGCGCATGAGGTCCCGGTTCCATCACCCCACCGATCCACATTGCCATCAGGTGCCCCTCCCCGGTTGAGGTAGGCGTCATCGAGGGCAGATAAGCTGTTAACGGACAATATTTGGCCATCATGGCTGAATTATTGGAATAGTCCCCGGTGCAAAGTACCACCGCTTTCATGGCGTTAAACTTCCAATATTCTCCAGCGGCATTCTGGGCGATGACGCCTGTCACCTTGCCCGAGCCTTTCCTCAATAATTGCCGGGCCGGGGTCTTGAAATAAACCTTAACTCCTTTCTGGAGGGCATTATCCAGCAAGCATTTGGCTACCAGGCGTTCGCTGGAGACCTGGTGGGTAACTGAGTATTGGGGATAATATTCGGTGGCATTATTAAAACCGGGAGGCGGGGGATATTTGCAGATAATCATCTCAACCCCGGCTGCCTCCAGCATATCCAGTAGCCAATCGGCGGTTTGGCCGCTCCCTTCAGCCCACATGCGGATGAGTCTCTGGTCTGCCCTGTTGCCGCTGTACTTCACTAGATTCAAAATTACTTCATCTTTATCGATTTCGATCCCCAGCTTTTTTTGCAGCCGGCTATCTATAAAGGCATTATCATGCCCGCGAGCCTGTATGGCAGCCATCTTTTCAATCAGAATGGTCCTGGCTCCCGCCTCGGCAGCCTCAAGCGCGGCACTCAAACCGGCTACTCCAGCGCCCACCACTACCACATCCGCGTCGATTATTTTTTGGATATCCGCGGCCGGAATTTGAGCGGGTGGAATCTCAAAGCCGTATTGTCTTTCGGGAACCAGATCTTTCCGCCGCCGAACCGGAGGTGGGATGCCTAAAGGCAGGTACCCTACCACGATTGAGCTCAAGTCGTTATCCATCAAAGTATCACCCCTTGGACCGAATTATATCTTAAGTCCCCTCGAAAAATCGCCGGGGACCATTTACGCAAAGAGTATTCAATACAGCTTCCTCTATTCCCATCTCCCGCAGTTGGGCGAAGACCACTTTCTTGACATACTGAGGTGGATCCCATTGTTTAGACAGGAATCACTCTAATTAAAGGTGAAATCCTGCTATTCCCAATGAGTTAGGAATCCTGACTCTAGATGTTTTGGATTGTAGCATACTTCCTTTAATAACAGCAATAGATTCTGCATGGTATTCGTCGGCCGGGGTTTTATAGCCTAAAGCCTGATGCGGCCGTTGTATATTGTAAAACCGGATATATCTGCCAATCTCCTTCCTGGCTTCTGTGAAATCCGAATAGGCTTTCAGTTCCAAAGCATCTATAGGATTACGAGTCAGACCGAAACCTCTGGCTTTGTTGCGCAAGTCTTCGTAGTCTTTATTCATGCATCCCACCTTCCAGTTTCACATAGCAGTTCAGCGTTTTGCTGTATGCCCATCCGGTCAGGTCTTCCGGTTTTTCTCTGGAAAAGACCACCTCCGGAGAAGGGTCCCGTAATTCTCCAGGAACCGGTTGCGTTTCCGGATTGATCTCCTCCAGAAAACCTTTCCTGACTTGTAAAAAACCACAATCATTGACCCCCTACAAGCGGTTTTCGCCGCAATCATTGA
>CAYLVC010000143.1:0-7655 GCA_964387005.1 uncultured Dehalococcoidales bacterium
TCTCTGGCTCTTAACTGAATTCGGCGGGTTGCCCTACTATATCTCCGCTCTGGTAGGTATTGAAGCCTCGATAATTTCTAATTTCTTCCTTAACGATCATTTCACTTTTGCCGATAGACGCAGCGGTAAGACCGGCTCATTAATCCTTCGTCTGCTGAAATTCAACCTGACCTGTGCCACTGGTGCGGCAATCCAGTACGGCATACTGCTGTTATTAACCAGCGTAGCAGGCCTCAATTATCTGCTCTCGAACTTTATTGGAATCGTTGTTGCTTTTGCCTGGAATTACACGTTAAGCATGTTCTGGACGTGGAAGTGAAGAGAATTTTTTTGCGCCTTTGCAGATGGGAGTACCTGTGGCTTTGCCTGATGGTAATTTCCACCCTGGGAATGCATTTCAGTATTGTTGACCTCGTAAAAGAGCCGATACTGGATGAAGCCCATTATGCCGGTTATTTCGGCGCGGAACACGAACCGGTCAGCGGAGATGCCTATAGCATTATTCATGACCACAAGGACCTGCGTCCGGAACATCCTCCCCTGGCTAAACTTTTTATTGTGGGAGGAATACTTGCCATGGGGGACAACCCCTGGGGCTGGCGCGTACCTGCCATCATCATGGGTACAATCGGCATTGTCTTTTTCTTTTTCATCTGCCGGAAGCTGGGAATGTCGCGCCGCGCTGTCAATTTTGCTACCTTCCTGCTGGCTTTTGAAAATTTTACATTTGTTCACGCCAGCGTCGCCATGCTGGATGTCTTCTTCGTCACTCTGATGCTGGCCTTCTTTCTCCTTTACCTTCATCGTAAGTATGTCCTTTCAGGACTCTTTATCGGTCTGGCCGCAGTCGCCAAGCTCTTTGCGGCAACAGCCACGCCAACTGTCTTTATCCACTGGCTGTTTACCCGGCAAAGGAAAACGCAGCCCTCCGATATCATTCTTTATCCGGGTGTTACCGTACATAAGGAAGGGCTGAAGGGGCATTCCAAACGCTTCATCTTGACCGTCATTCTGGCTCCTCTTTCTTTCATCGGCTGGATGGCGCTGTTCGATTTCGCCATCAGCCGGACTTTCCAGAACCCCCTGACCCGGATCCAGGAAATGCTCTCCCTGAGCGGCAGCCTGAAGTTTTCCAACGTTGTACATCCCGCCTTAAGCCGTCCCTGGGAATGGCTGCTCAACTACGAACCCATGGCTTTCTGGTATTCTCCACATTATACCGGGGCTGTCAGCCTGTCTGTCTGGATGGTTATGATTCCGGTTGTACTGTACATGCTTTACCGGGCAGCCAAAAAGAACGACGCCGGCCTTTTTGGTTTCGCCTGGTTTCTAGGTACTTTTCTGGTCTGGATACCTATCAGTATAGCAACCAACAGGGTCAGTTTCATTTTTTACTTCTACCCCACCATCGGGGCCCTTTGTCTGGGAATTGGACTGGGGTTGAACGAGGCGCTGGAATGGGCTGCAGCCCGCCGCCTCAGGATCAAGGTCCCCATAGTTGCTGGCGTCATTGCTTTCCTGCTTTTTCACCTTGCCAACTTCGTCATCCTCACTCCGGTCTTTCTCCATTCCTGACCGGACAATCCTCTTTACCCAAACCCTTCACTCCCTTTACGCTCAACAGCCTGGTGTAAAACGAGTAATGGATGCAGGACATCCTGACTTTTAAAAATTCGCAAGGACAATCTCGCCGGAGACATATCACCCGTTTTTCTCTTTCCGGGATAGCCAACGTTTTCATAACTTACTTTTTCTTTATCGAAGAAGCGCCCGTAATCCTGATATCTCCTATGGTAGTCTGCCCGACATATTCCAGATTGGAAGCCCCCTCCAGTAAAGCGTCCAGTTTGCCACCCACCTTGACAATGCCCCGGCTGGCTCCGACAAGCCTTACCCGGGCATTGTTAACCGGGAAACTATCGAGTTCAATATGGCTGGCTCCGGATGCATCCAGGTCCATCTCCGGGGCTGAACCCGTTATTTTGACCTTGCTGGCACCATTGATTTTTATCTCCATAGCGTCTTTTACGGTCAGGCTTCCACTAATATTACTGGCTCCGGACAGTTCCCACCTTACTCTGCCAAACGTGACCTCGTCCATTTCCAGTCTACTGGCTCCTGCCACCTGAAGGTCGAAACTATCCTTTGAATTGAAACCGGTGAGCAAGCAGCGGGCTGCCCCGACAACTTTCAACTCACTCAATTCAGGCAGGGTTATCCTCGCCCGTGCACGCGAAAAAGGAGCAGCAAACAGGCTGATCAGGTTAAGATTATATCCCAGTACCAGTTTGTCCCCTTCAAGATATACTTCCATATTATCAATCAGGGTTTCACTCCCTGAAATCGATATGCTATAACCGTCCGCCCGGATAATCTCAGCCTCCATGGCAAATTTAATATGTATTTTCCTGAACCCGCTTAACTCAAAATTTTTGGTATCCATATATTACCTCCACTGCAATTTTCATTAGTCCTTACATCTTTCAGTATAAATACCGGCAGCTCAATCTTCACCCTGCAAAAGCAGGTTATTCCGTTGTCCCTCGGAATGGGTTTGCCCTGGTCTAAAGAATAGCCCGGCAGTCCCGATATTGCTAATTACCCTGTAGTTTTCTATAATGAAGTGGTAATATGACTAAGAAAGTAATTGCCATCGTTGGTATGGCTGGCAGCGGCAAGTCCGAGGCAGCAAGTTTCTTTGAGGAAAAGGGCTTTGCTCGGGTCAGATTCGGCGATATAACCGATGACGAAATCAGGAAACGCGGAATGGAACCCGGAGAAATCTCTGAACGCTACTGCCGTGAACTCCTGCGAAAAGAGATGGGAATGGCGGCGTATTCCATCCTGGTTAAGCCCCGCATTGATGCCGCCCTGGCAAGAACTGACGTGGTAGCGGATGGGCTTTATTCCTGGGAAGAATATCTTTCTTTTAAAACAGCCTATGGGGATAGTTTTTTCGTTGTGGCAATTTTTTCTTCACCGCAGACCCGTTATGCAAGGCTGTCTAAAAGGAACGTACGCCCTCTGACTGCCGGCGAAGCTTTAGAAAGGGATACATCCGAGATCGAAAACCTCAACAAAGGCGGTCCTATTGCCATGGCCAACTATACTATTATTAATGAACTCCATCTGGATTATCTAAAATTACAGATTGAACTGGTCGCAGCACGGCTGAGTAAAATTTAGCCGCTTTGAGGTCTTGAATGTCGAACAATCACCGTCCCGACGTTGATGAATACTTCCTGAAGATTGCCTCTGTAGTAGCCGAACGCTCAACCTGCCTCCGGCACCATATGGGAGCTGTAGCCGTTGGAGAAAAACATATACTTGCAACCGGGTATAACGGAGCTCCTGCTGGCCTGCAAGACTGTCTTTCCCTGGGTTGCCTGCGTAACGAAAAAAACATTCCCTCAGGAAAAAATACGGAAATATGCAGGGCAGTCCACGCAGAACAGAATGTTATTATCCAGGCGGCGCTTCACGGTATCAGCATCAAAGGCAGCACTATATATTGCACTCATTCCCCCTGTGTACTGTGCGCCAAAATGCTGGTTAACGCCCAGATCAAACGCTTTGTCAGCTTCGGAAGGTACAATGATAATGAATTTCTCACACTGTTCAAGGAAGCTGGTATACAGTTCGATTTAAAGGAAAAGCCCGTGCCTGATATCGGTTTCCTGGATTAGCGATGGCAATAAAACTCAGAATCAAATGATTCTGAGTTTTGTATTTTAAAATGGAGGAAGCATCGATTACCCCATACTTAAATTAGATGCGAATGAAATGACCAGATCGTATACCAAGGTAATAGTAAATCCAGCGGCCGGCGCCAATTCTACGCAGCGGAAATGGCCGGGAATCAGGAGTTGCCTTAAAAGCATCGGACTGGCATTCGACTTTCAATTTACCGAAGGCAAGGGGCACGGCATCGAGCTGGCTAAAACTGCCGCAAGCGATGGATACGCCTGTCTGGTGGCGGTCGGGGGAGACGGGACAATTCACGAAGTAGCAAACGGTATTTTGCAAACACCTAATGCCTCGAATACAACTCTGGGCGTAGTGTGTACGGGCACCGGCAGCGATCTTTCCCGTACCCTGGGAATTCCTCATGACCTTCACCGGGCCTGTGACTCGCTTACCAGCAATCGCAGAATGGTGATTGATGTAGGTTCAATTCAGTACAGCGATAAAGGCAAACCCTCCCAGCGCTTTTTTGTCAACTCCGCCGGGATCGGCATAGACGCTGCCGTAGTCGCCGCCACTGAAAAGCTTCCCAAATACTTCGGAGGCACAATACCCTACCTGGTTGGTCTGGTCCGTACGTTTATAGGCTACCGCAATAAACAGGTTTTTTTCAGCATCGGAGCCGGGGCCGAAGAAAAAGCCAGGGTTCTAAGCATGGTTATAGCCAACGGCAGATATTTTGGCGGAGGAATGCAAATAGCTCCTGAAGCCAGAGTGGACGACGCTCTCTTTGACATTGTCATCATCAAAGATTTCAGCAAGATCGAACTCATAAAAAATATTTCGAAGGTCTACAAAGGGACACATCTTTCTCATCCCAAGATCCGTCTTGAAAAAGATAAAAGCATCACTATCCGCTCAACTGACAAATTTCTCCTGCATGCCGACGGTGAAGTGCTGGGAGAAGGTCCGGTTACCTTAAGCCTGCTACCCCGGGCTTTGAACCTGGCAGTATAAAACTATCAAAAATCAGTAACTACGGGTTATGTCAAGTTACTTGCTAATGTTTTCCCCCTGGTAGGCTCCATTGTAGCCTTCGGTCTCTTCCGCCATTTCAATAAAGACCAGTTGATCTATGCGGGAGTTTTTCTGCACACGGAACCCCATGCTGTTATGCACCATCATCAATGCCCTCGAACGCCCGGAATAGCCGGCATCCCAGACAGCGTTGTAGATGGTCACACCGCATCGCAACAGACTGGAGCGGGGATAGCCCAGGGCCATGACATTCTTCGGCAGATGAACGATCTCATTGAACGTAATCGCATAAGGTCCTGGCTTCAGCTCCAGGAACCCCTCTTCATCGTATTCCAGGACGGATATTCCCGGAATCACTCTTTGCGAGTTTGAAATCCCGATCACACCTGCTGACTGAAGAGAGGCAACTTCACCCAGCGTCAAATCAAACCCGTTAGGCTGAAGCTGGTCTTCCAGGCTGATATAGTCCTCAACCAGGGGCGGATTCGCCATAACAAGGGCACGAATATTGTTTTTGGACAGAACCGTTTTCAAAATAAACCCCTTTTCCCTGCGATATTATTATGTTAACTAAACTGGGTAGCAGCACGGCATGCCGCGCCGATGGTGTATTGTTGTTTGTTATCGGTCAATAATGCCAGCTAATCAAAAGTAACAATAAATGAAAGTTCCCAAATCCAGGTTACATACATATTTACAGTTGAATAACCGAACTTCGGTTTGAATAAGAACATCTGAATTGCCAGGTTTCTCGTGATTTGTTCTATCCGAAGAGGTCCTTAATATCCCTGGCCGCCTGTTCGGCAATGTCTCCGCCTCTCCCTGATCCCAGATCTTTGTAGGACTCGGCAGACCCATACTCACGGGTGCGCACCACCACCGGCATGGGCACAGCATGGCCAAATATCAGGACCTGCTGCTTGGGCTCCAGCCGGGCCAGGACCGATCTCAGTTCATTCTTGCCTGAGACACCCGTCAGGACGGCATCTATATCCCTTTCATTGTCCAGCAGGCAGGTGATCTTGGTGCCGATCTGGGACATTACCTCTTCATCAATACCGCTGGGACGCTGGTCGATCACCAGCAGTGTCACGTTGTATTTCCTCATTTCACGGGCAATTGTACCGAAAATGGTCTGATTGGCTACCTCGGTATTCAAGAACTTATGGGCTTCCTCAATGGTGATTACCAGAGGTCGAGGTGGTTTCCCCTCCTCTCCCAGGGCCTTTTCGGTCCGTTCGCGGTACTGGTTATAAATTCGCCGGCTTAACAGATTGGCTACCAGTATATAGGCCGTTATATCGGTGAAGCGCCCGAACTCCAGGACCACGTTCATTCCGCTGTCCAGGTATTTCAGGATGCGTTCAACCGGGTTTTCACGGGCTGTAGCTGACAAAAAGGGTAAACGCTTGATTGACTCCAGCCCCCTCCTCAGGTTACCGAAACTGGCTTCATGGATATGGAGACTGTCCAGCAGCCCGCGGGTCTCCTCGTTGTTATCCATGGAAAGAACAGCCTCAATCCACTTCCTGTCGCCAAAACGGCGGGCAAGCTGATAGGTAGCCTGTACGGCAGCTTCCGTCAGGTTAAGAGTCTGGCGCAGAAGTACGATATCCTCCGGCTCTATCTCATCATAGCCCAGCCGGACAACGGCATCGGTGCTCACTTTCCGCCGCCTTGAGCTCTCTTCATCCAGTGTAAATACGGCCACCTTTTCGGGGAATAGCTGTTTCAACGCCTTTACCTTGTAGCCTGTCTCGCTGCGTCCTTCCCAACCGTACTCATTGTGCATATCGAAGACCAGGTTAACTGCTGTACTCTTTTGCAGCATCCCTATCAGGAGCATGCGTGTGAGGAAAGTCTTTCCCGTACCGCTTTTCCCGAAAATACCATTGGAGCGCTTGACCAACTCCACCAGGTCCAGGCATATTTTTGTCTCCATATCCAGCGGAGTGCCTATAAAGAATTTCTTTTCATCTTCCTGTCCGAAAACAAGTTCGACATCCGCCTGAGATGAAACATAAACGGTTGAAAAATGACTGGGAACTGTCTTAACCGGCTGGGGGCCGTCCTTTGTACCTGCCACCGTACCTCCAATGGTCAGCATGGGCAGCACATGCAGAGTCCCGAAGGTGCTGGTGCCCGCCAGAATCTCGGCTAAAAATGGGTCAGCGGCATCAGACGGAGAAGAATTAATCTGTTCGTCCGCCACTCCCAGGGTTACGTCCGTGATCATCCCGAAAAAACGGCGTTTCTGGCCCCTGAGCGTAACATAGCGTCCCACGGCCATGTCTTCCACCGGTACAGCCCCATCCAGCCTGACATCAATCCCGTGCGTCAGCGAACCGGAGACCACTACCCCCAGCCTCTGCCCTGTCAAAACACTGTTATCACCGGCCTGCATCATATTTCAGTCCTTTCAGAATAGATTTCAACTGAGTATAATCCGCACTTAAGAGGGCAGCCAGTTCCTTACCGGCTATGACCAGGAAGGCATGTTTTTCGGCGCCGTAGACCAGCGACATTTGACGCAGGGCAGCCCCTACCAGCTGTTCAACCGGGATTTCCAGTCTGGACTTGAGCAAAATATTCAAAAAATCCATGGACTGCGAAAAGACCTTGACTTCTTCGGGCTGGCATTCATATACATAGCTGTGTATGTGCGCCGGACGCGGCGGCAAATACTGAAAGACCCGTTCACCCTGCCTGTAGCCTGTAACAAGAACACTGAACTCGCTTTTTAAGAGTTTTAAAAGCTGGGGATTGGTGCGGTATATATCTTCTTCATTCAGCTCATCTTTTCCGC
Source organism: uncultured Dehalococcoidales bacterium (assembly GCA_964387005.1). Lineage (GTDB taxonomy): Bacteria > Chloroflexota > Dehalococcoidia > Dehalococcoidales > UBA3254 > CAYLVC01. The sequence goes on from CAYLVC010000143.1 coordinate 7,529, forward strand.
GGGCAATAGGTCTGCGGCCTGGTTCCATACCAGAGGTCACTATATTATAGACCACTCCGTAGAGCTCAACATCTTTCTCCCGGGTTTTGACCAGTCCTCCCAATGGAGGGGAATCATAAAGTTCATA